>CALXJQ010000053.1 GCA_944388665.1 uncultured Clostridia bacterium | reverse complement strand
CCTTTTGGAATTTAGTAGAAAGTAACATGAAAGATTATAAATCTTTAAGAAAAGAACTTACTGCATAGCATAAAAAGCTACTAAAAACTTGCCAATATTATCCAAGTAGTTTATAATAAAATTAAAATTAAACAGGAGAAATATAAATAATGTGGAAAAGAAAAGAATTAAAGCAAAAAGCAAGAACAGTTATTAAGAAAAACTATTGGGCGGCAATAGTCGTTTGCTTTTTAATGGCTTTACTAACTAATGAATTTGGTCCTTCTATAATAGGTATATGGCATTCAAATGACTCAATTGACCCTAATTATATAGTAAATGAATCAAGTGATATTAATGAGTATATTAACGAAAATGAAAATGGTTTCTTGAGAAAGTTTGAAGATAAAATACAAGTATTTCAAGAAAAGTCACCGCAACTATATCAGGTTATTGAAGCAAATTTAAACAATATAATAAAATATCAAAAATATTTATTAAAAATATGGGATGCAACACAATCATTTACAATGGAGCAAAATACTTTAGGAATATTACTTTGTATCGGTGCTGTTATTGCAATTTTATTTATTATATTTATTGCTAATCCAATTATTGTTGGAGGAAAAAGATATTTTATTAAAGTTACTAAAAATGATAAAACTAAAATTGGAACAATGGTAGATGTTTTTAAAAATAAAAATTTATTAAATGTATCTATGATAATGCTATTAAGAGGAATATACAATTTACTTTGGTTCTTGACAATAATAGGAGGAGTAATAAAGTTTTATGAATATAGAATGATACCTTATATTTTAGCAGAGAATCCTAAAGTGCAAAGAAAACAAGCGTTTAAACTTTCAAAGCAAATGATGAAAGGAAACAAGTGGAATACTTTCATTTTGGACTTATCATTTATATTATGGGAAATAGCATCATTATGTACATTTGGGTTATTAAATATTTTGTATGTTAATCCTTATAATTCCGCAACACTAGCAGAATTATATATTACTTTAAGAAAAAAAGTAATAAAGGAAAAGGAGGAAGACTTCGAAGTATTAAATGATGTAGATTTGAACAAATAAAATCAAAAATACTTTCTTGCAATTATTCGTCGAATGATGGGATTTTTTATAATAAAAAGTAAAAATGTATCAAAAACTGCGATGAAAAAAACTTGCGCCCCCCAAAAAATGGTGCTATTATAAAAACTAAATTACAAAAGAGGGGGAGAGTTAATGCAAATATTTTATAATAGTACATTTATATCAAAAGAACATTTAGAAGAAGCAGAAATAAATCATCCAATAAAACTAGAATATTATAAGATACTTAATGAAGATGAGATGATTAAAGGAGACAAAGCTAAGTTTGGTATTGAAGTGGTCAAAACAGAATATATGGAAAATAATATTAAAACAGAAAAAGAAGAAATTAAATACCTATCAAATGATGAAAAACAAATAGAAAATATTTTAAATATCTTTAAAGAAAATGAAGTCACTCCAATAGGAGTAAAAGATGTAATAACAGAAATTTCAAAGCAGTCAATTTTAAGTAACTTGCAAATTATAAAAAAGTAAGCTAAAATATACAAAGCACTAAAACGAGAAAAGTCACGTTAATAATAAGGAGTGGATTGCATAATGGCTGATAAATTAGTAATAGTAGAGTCACCAGCAAAAGCAAATACAATAAAAAAATTTTTAGGAGGAAGCACGAAAGTAGTGGCCTCAATGGGACATATTCGAGATTTGCCAAAATCTAAATTAGGAATAGATATAGAACATGACTTTGAGCCAGAATATATAAATATACGTGGAAAGGGAGACCTAATAAAAAGTCTGAAAAAAGAAGCTAAAAAAGCCAAAAAAGTTTATTTGGCAACTGACCCTGATCGTGAAGGAGAAGCAATAGCATGGCACTTGGCATATATCCTATCAGACGATAAAGATAAAATAACCAGAGTTACATTTAATGAAATAACAAAAAATGCTGTACAAAAAGCAATAAAAGAGCCACGTGATATAGATTTAGACTTAGTAGATGCGCAACAAGCAAGAAGAGTTTTAGATAGAATTGTAGGATACAAAATAAGTCCAATACTTTGGAAAAAAGTAAAAAGAGGGCTATCCGCTGGTAGAGTACAATCAGTAGCAGTAAAACTAATAGTAGATAGAGAAAAAGAGATAGAGGATTTTATACCACAAGAATATTGGAACTTATATGCTGAACTACAAGACAAAGAATCAAAGAAAAATTTTGAAGCAAGGCTATATGGTAAAAACAGAAAAAAAATAGAAATACATTCACAAGTAGAAATAGACGAAATATTAAAAAATTTGGATAAAGCTAAATATATAGTAAGCAATGTAAAAAAAGGAGAAAAGAAAAGAACTCCGGCGCCACCTTTTACAACAAGTACAATGCAACAAGAGGCATCAAGAAAATTGGGATTTACATTAAAGAAAACAATGTCAATTGCGCAGGGATTGTATGAAGGAGTAAAAATTCCAGAAAAAGGCACAGTGGGATTAATTACATATATGAGAACAGATTCTACTAGAATATCTGAAGTAGCTAGAGCTGCGGCTAAAGAGCATATAGTAAGTACTTACGGAGAAAAATATTATGAAAATAGGTATTATAAAAAAAGTAAAGATGCACAAGATGCGCATGAGGCAATAAGACCAACTTATGGAGACTTAGAGCCAGACAGTATAAAAGATGCTTTAACAAAAGACCAGTATAAATTATATAAACTAATATATAATAGGTTTATGGCAAGCCAAATGGCTTCTGCAGTTTATAATACAATGTCAGTTGATATAGATGCAAATGATTATAATTTTAAAGCAAATGGACAATCAATAAAATTTAAAGGATTTATGGTGTTATATGTAGAGGGAACAGATACTAAAGAGCAAGAAGAACAAGGACTATTGCCAGATTTAAAAGAGGGAGAAGAGGCAAAACTTATAAAGTTGAATCCAAAACAAAGCTTTACAGAGCCACCACCAAGGTATACAGAGGCAAGCCTTGTAAAAGCACTAGAAGAAAAAGATATAGGAAGGCCAAGTACATATTCTCCAACGATAACAACGATATTAGAAAGAAGGTATGTAGAAAAAGTACAGAAACAGTTAGTTCCTACAGAATTGGGAAAAATAGTAAACAAATTACTAACAGAAAATTTTCCTGATATCATAAATGTTGAATTTACCGCCAAAATAGAGAATGAATTTGACGAAATCGCAGATGGAAAAGAACCTTGGAAAAAAATGATTAGAGAATTCTATGGACCATTTGAAAAAGAAATTGAAAGAGTAGACAAAGAATTAGAACATGTAGAAATAAAAGATGAAGTATCAGATGTAAAGTGTGAAAAATGCGGAAGAATGATGGTCTATAAATATGGAAAATATGGTAAGTTTTTAGCTTGCCCAGGATATCCTGAATGTAAAAATACAAAACCGATAGTAGAGACTATTGATGTGCCATGTCCAAAATGTGGAGGAAAAATATTAGTAAAGAAAACTAAGAGAAAAAGGAATTATTATATATGTGAAAATAATCCAAAAACATGTGATTACATTTCATGGAATAAACCAAAAAAGGGTGAAAAGGCAGGGTAATATATGAAAAAATATAAATTAGAAATAACTGTATTTTTATGTGGAGCATTATCCATGGTACTAGAACTAATAGCTTCGAGGATATTATCACCTTATGTTGGCAGTTCAAATTTAGTATGGACAGTAATAATAGGAATAATGTTAACAAGTATGAGCTTAGGCTATTGGCTTGGAGGAAAAGTAGCGGACAAAAATAAAGAAAATGACATATCTATTTTAGCAAAACACTTACTTATAGCAGCAATAGCTACAAGCTGTATATCAATTTTAGAAACTGTTTTCGTAAATATCTTAGCAGAATATATAAATCAATTAGTTATAGTATCACTGATATCAGCAACAGTGCTATTTGGAATACCAAGCTTTTTACTAGCATCAGTATCACCAATTGCAGTGAAACTAAAAAATAATGATCAAAACAATGTTGGTACAACTTCAGGTAAAATATCGTCACTATCTACAATTGGTAGCATATTCGGAACATTTTTTGCCGGATTTGTACTAATACCACACCTAGGTGTAAAAAATATTATATTAGGATGTTCAGTATTATTATGGATTTTAAGCTTAATATTAGCTGAAAATAAAAATAAAAAATATTATATTTGCATGGTAGTCGAATTAATAGTAATTATAGGACTAAATATATTAGGGGCAATATTATTTAAAAATAATAATCCAGATATATTAAGAGATGTAGATTCAGAATACAGCAGAATTTGGGTAAAAGAAGTAGAAACTGCAACCAATAAATATAAAACATTACAAGTAGACACAGGACTAGAATCATACATAAATCAAGAAACAGGAGAAATGGGTGCTCAATATTTACAATATTTTGATTTATTTGATTATTATAATAAAAACGCAAAAAATACGCTAATTATAGGAGGAGCAGCTTATACATATCCAATGCATTACTTAAAAAAATTTGAAGATAGAAAAATAGACGTAGTAGAGATAGATGATAAAATGACACAAATTGCACAAGAAGAATTTGGATTAGATACTAGTAACCCTAATTTAACAATTTACACTAGAGATGGAAGAAGTTTTTTAAACTATAATGATAAAAAATATGATGTTATTTTAATTGATGCTTTTAAAGGCTTAAATGTTCCATTTGAATTGACTACTTATGAAGCAATGGAGAAGGCATATCAAACATTAAATGACGGCGGAATTGTTATAACAAATATTATTTCATCATTAGAAGGAAAAGAATCAGATTTCATTAAATATGAATATAGCACATACAAAGCAATCTTTGATGATATAAAACTATATAAAGTTAATCCTAATAAAAAAGACGACGAAAGCCAAAATCTTATCTTAGTAGGCTTTAAAGGAGAAAAGAACATTAATGATGATGCAACAAATGAATATCAAAATTTGCTTAATAACGAAGTGCTAAATTATAGTAGTGATAAAGGAGTTATAACAGATGATTATTGCCCTATAGGAGATTAGGTATAATATTTAAAATGTAATTGGAAATTGTTTGACTTTTTCCGTAAATTTGTGTATAAAATTTTAATTTTTTTGCGTATAATATTAATGTCAATATAATTTGACAAGTTAAATAATTAATGCTATAATATATTTAACTTTCCCACTACATTATTGTAGTCGGGCGTCAGAAGACTTTGGAGAACTCATAGCAGTTCTCCTATTATTTTTATTTTGTAAAAAATTTTATAATATTTTTATCTAATAAATCTAAACTGTCTTTAGATAGGCGAACTCTTCGTAAAATGTCATCATCAAATATTCGTTGCTTACTTATCGTAGTTATTTGATTTATAAGAGCAATACTTCCTATTTTCATTTTTGATATTTCATTTTTCATCTTTTTCACATATTCAAAATCAGATGTGAACTGTTTTACTTTTTCAGCAGGGAGACTCCATATATTTTGATATTTATTAGATAATTTCTCGATTTCTTTTGAATATAAGGCATTTAATGTATCAAAAATTTCATTGCCTAAATCTATTGCAGACTTCGGATATTTTTTATCTTTCTTTCTTCATCATGATAATTAGCAAAACCATAAATCCAATAAGCTAGTAGATGGCATAATTTGTATTCATCTAAATCAATATGTTTTAGAAAGGATAAATCTAATCTGTTTAAAGAATTATCTTTGTGTATTGTTGCTTTATTTTTTTGTTCTTCATTCTTTTCGTACATTTTATTTTCTCCTTTACTTCATATTTTTTAATTTGCTATATATGATTTTAACATATCTTATTGTATATTTCAAGAAAAAACAAAAGAATGTTTGCAAAAATAAATAATAATTAATTAAAAATATTAAGAATAATATTTTTGTTAGCATAAAAAAAGTATGTGTAGTTGTGATACACATACAAGCACAAATGACATTCGCAAAACTTTGAATGTTTTGTTTGTTTAATGTAAATATATGATAACATTTTTTTATCTATTTGCCAAATATTTTTATATTCTTTTTCAAATTGGAGGCGACAGCCAGAAAATAACCAGCTTCAAAGCCTCTATTTTCGCATAGTTTCTGACTTGCATAGTTTAAATTTATTGCAATTTTACTTCAACCATTCAAATTATATCTACTTATACTAAAAAACTAATTGTAAATTTTTACTATGTTCGCTTGTATTTTATATAAAAATGTAGTATATTGGTAAACATAGGGAATGAGAATAAGCAGATGTGGTTTGCCACTTTTAATCCACAACATAAGTTGTGAGAATGGAGGTGGTGCTATGATAGAAGCAGTTTTATTAGAAATAATATACTTACTTTTATTTGGCTTAGTTGTCGAAACTATTATAGTATTTGCCTTAATTATATCGGTTATAATTTTAAGCAAATAGACAATAAAAAAACACATCTGTAACTTGGCGGTTCGGTGTGTTTTTTACATACTAAACTGGCAAACCACGTTTGTGGTTTCTCCATTTCCTATTTTTATTATACTTAAATTAGGTAAAAAAGTCAAGATATTTAAGTCAAATAAATCATTTTTATTCAAATGTTCAAGATTTCTTGAATTTTTAATATTAAATAAACTACCTATCTCTTTAATATTTTATCTAATTCTATTTCAGCCTTTTTCACAAAAAAATTACTAGTATCAACAGGAATTTGTAAATTAATAATTTGAGATTTTAACTTCTCTATTGTATTAATATGGTCATTATTTGATACTGTCTCAATTTCAATTAAATTATCTCCATTCTTTATGTCTTTTATAGCTATTTCAAAATCTTCTTTTCCATAAACAGTATCGTTTTCTATAATATTCATTATTCTATAATAATCAATAGCTTGAAAAAGATTCACTGCTTCATCTATATTAAAAATATTACAATTAATAGATTCTTGACTTAATATATCGCCACTTTTATTGAATTCTTTCTTTTTAAAAGTTATTTTCTTAGTTTTATTATCACTTAATTTATCTTTTATATCTCTTATCAATATTGCATCTTTTAGAATTTCTCTACTAGTTAGATTTTTTATCTTACTTTTTAAAGTATTTGGAATCATATATATATCATTCATTGTAAATCTATTTACAACTTTAAATCCTTTATCTTCTAGAATTCTACATAGCTCACTTATTTCACAATTTACTTTCATTGTTATTTCATTTTCTTGTTTTATTCCCATAATCTTTCTCCTATTTGTGTTATCTTTATTTAAAAAATATTACTGCAATTTTATTGCAACGTCTATGATATTGTGTATTAAATATAAAAATAAAATACTGCTTTCAAAGACAGTATTTTCAGTAAATTTGTTTATCTGTGATATTATATAACACTCTATAATAACCGCCTAAACTTATTTGAATTGGAGGCGCCACCCGGAATCGAACCGGGGATCAGAGTTTTGCAGACTCGTGCCTTACCGCTTGGCTATAGCGCCATATTATATAGTATTCAAAATTTACTGATTTAGAACCAAGTCCATATAAAAATAATTGGAGCGGGAAACGGGACTCAAACCCGCGACCTCTGCCTTGGCAAGGCAGCGCTCTATCAACTGAGCTATTCCCGCGTTAAAAAAGTTATTTACATTGGACATTTATAATAATACCAAAAATGTTCCACAATGTCAAGCATTATAGAACATTTTTATAAAAAAATTAGCCGTTTTTTATCTTTCATTATCATTATCTATAGATTTTAAATTATTTTTAGATTGGCGAGCTAATTTGTCATTCTTGCGTTCATTAGCTTTGGCATTTTTTAAAGCAATGTTTACTTTATTAACAGTATTATCATAATTAATGCCCAAAGTAGATTGCATATTTTCTAGTTCACGTTCAATTTCTGAAACTTGTTGAAACTTCGAATTATTATTCTTTGAAAAGTAAGAAGAAATATACCTAGCAATGCTATCACTAATATCATCTTCGGATAAGCCAAATTTTGAAATTTGGAGCGAAATGGAAGCAGCTTCTTTCATCTCACCAGAATACAAAGCCTCAACATAATTATTTAAATAATTAATAAGCTGAGATTTCAACAATATAAAAATTAGAGGAGCTTCAGTTTTAGAGTGTTTTATTTGACTTTCTAATTGAGAAATTTTAGTAAAAACTTTTTTATTAATTTCGAATTGAGATTTATAAACAAAGTTTTTATCTAAAGATGAGATAGGAGCTCTTCTTGTAACTTCTGAAAAATCCTGCGTTTTTTTGAGATTCTTTAACTTTTCTTGAAAAACAGCACTTACTAAATCAGGAAAAGTTTCTTCAAGCCCAAGGGATTTAAACTCTTTTTCATATTTAGAAAGGTTAACAGAATCAAAATTTCCTCTTTCGGCCTCAGGAGCAAAATATTTAATATAATTTATCACTGCAGGAACAATATCATCTTTAACATTAAATGAAAATATTTTGTCGTCAGTGTCATAATATAAATCTACAAGCTTAGACTGATTTAACGAAAAAATCTTAACCTCATGCGAATCAAAATTATCACTGGGTTCTCTAAGAGTGTTCACATATATTTGTAAAATATTAAGCCCTTGTTGATGATAATCAGATAACTGGGAAATTATCGCTGGCTTTAAAACGCAACTTGAATTATCATAGAAATCTATTCCTTTTTTCTTAAAATCATGGCTGATAAAATTCAATGCATTATTAAAAGTAATAGCAACATTAGGCAAATTCTTTGCTCTTCCACCACTATACTTATCAGCATCCCTAATAAGCTGATTTATTATATCGATTTGCTTCAAACTATAATCAAAAATTTGTGATTCATTTTTATCTATCAAAGACACAATTTTTTCCTCCAATATATACAACATTACACATATATTATATCGCGCAAAGCGAAGAATTGCAATATTTATAGGCAAATAATAAAAACGAAATTAAATCCTTGAAATATAAAAGAAAAAGGAGTAAAATACATAAAAGATAAAGGAAAGAGGGAAAAAAAATGATATTTGAAAGTGAAATAAGAACAGGAATAGAAGACGTTGGCAAAAATGGACTAATTACAGATAAAGCCATACTAAAAATGTTAGAAAATGTTGGTGGTTATCAGTCTGACGAAATAGGGTATGGAGTATTAGACATACCAACAAATGGCGTAAGCTGGGTCATCCTTGAGTGGAAAGTAAAAGTAATAGATAGACCTAGATATGGCGAAAAATTGTTAGTAAGAACTTGGGGTAGAAATCCCAGAAAAGCATATACATTTAGGGACTATGAAATTTACAATTCGAGCCATAAATTGTGCGTAATAGCTACAACCAAATGGGCATTAATAAACATGAAAACAAGAAAAGTAGAAAAAATAACTGATGACATAGTTGCAAAATACAAAATGGAAGACAGATGCGTTTTTGAAGATAGAACAATAGAAAGAATAAAAATCCCTACAGAATTTACAAACTCAACAGAATATCAAATCAGAAGATGTAATATAGACATAAACGGCCATTTGCATAATACATATTACATGGACTTAGCAGAAGAAGCATTGCCAGAAAAAGTATATCAAACAAGGCCATTTGACAATATACGAATATCATATAAAAATGAAGTAAAACTGGGAGATATAGTAGAATGCAAATATAGTTATCAGAATAACAAGCATATAATAGTAATTCAGAATAAAGAAACCGAAATACTAAATGCA
>CALXJQ010000052.1 GCA_944388665.1 uncultured Clostridia bacterium | reverse complement strand
GAAACATATTCCTGAATTTGATCAAAAGTTTAGAGTTCTTAATGAGGCTTATAAAAAATCTGTCGATATTTGATTTTTCCTTGTTTATTTTCTTACTTTATGATACAATTCTATTAAATTTAAGAATTATGAATTATATCAAAAGAAAAAAGAAAGGAATGAGTTATATGGAATTAAATAGATGTAGTAGATGTGGTTGTTTTTATATGTCAGCTAATCCTGAAGTTTGTCCAAATTGTCAAAGAAAGGATAATGTTGAATTTCAAACTTTTAAAAGTTATGTACAGCAAAATGGACTAACGAATTCACTAGGTTCCATCTCTAATCAGACTGGTATACTTGAAAAGAATTTAACTCGCTTTTTAGGATGTTCTGAATTTAAGAATTTTCAACAAGATCTTAATGCTGAACAGCTACACGCTCAAAATACTGGTTTAGATTTAAATAAAATAAATTTGTAAAAAATAAAACTTAAAGAAGAAAGGACGTAATTTTATGGAAAATGTTTTAGATATTTTACAAGAACGTGGTTATATTGAACAGATGACTCATCCACAAGAGATGAAAGAACTTTTTTCAAGCGGAAAGTGTGTTCCTTTTTATGTTGGGATTGATCCAACTGCAGATAGTTTGCATATTGGTCACTTTGTTTGTTTAATGGCTGCTAGCTATTTGCAAAAAGCTGGCCACAAGCCTATTATTTTAGTAGGTGGCGGTACTGCTGTTATTGGTGACCCATCTGGTAAAACTGATATGCGTAAGATGCTTTCTCGCGAAGAAATTGATAAAAATGTAGCTGCAATTAAAAAACAAGTTGAAAGATTTGTTAGTTTTGATGGACCAAATGCAGCTATAATTGTTAATAATGCTGATTGGTTATTAGATTTAAAGTTTGTTGATTTTATGCGAGAAATTGGTACTTTGTTCTCTGTAAATAAAATGCTAGCTGCTGAATGCTATAAACAAAGACTTGAAACTGGCTTAACATTTTTTGAGATGGGTTATATGCTAATGCAATCTTATGATTTCTGGCATTTATATAATGAATATGGTTGTAAACTTGAAATAGGTGGAAATGACCAATGGTCAAATATAATAGGCGGTGTAGAGCTTATTAGAAAGATTGGCAAGGATGATTCTTATGGATTAACCTTTAAGCTTTTAACAACTAAAGACGGCAAAAAAATGGGTAAAACTGAAAAAGGCGCCTTGTGGTTAAATCCTGATAAAACATCTCCTTATGAATTTTATCAATACTGGAGAAATATTGATGATTCTTCTGTAGAAAATGTTTTAAAAATTCTTACATTTTTGCCATTATCTAAAATTGAAGAATTGGCTTCATTAAAAGATGAAAAAATAAATGAGGCTAAGAAAATTGCGGCTTATGAAATTACTAAAATTATTCATGGAGAAGAAGAAGCGAAAAAAGCTGAAGATGCTGCTAATGCTTTGTTTAATGGACAAGGTAATTTAGAAAATATGCCAACTACTAAGCTTGAGAGTTCAACTATTTCTATTGTTGACGCAATTGTTTTGTGTAAAATGGCTCCTTCAAAAGGTCAAGCACGAACATTAATTAATCAAGGTGGCATTTCTTTAAATGATAACAAAATAACTGATATTAATTATGTTATGTCAGATAATGATTTTAAAGATGGATATGCAATTTTAAAAAAGGGCAAAAAAGTTTTTCATAGATTAATTAAATAATTGTTAATAGAAATGATTTTGGAATTTAGCAGTATTCCAAAATCATTTACTATTTTGTACAATTTCTACGATATCTGCAATATACTCCCCTATTACTGGTATATTTAATGCAACAATTTTTCGAAGTAAAATTATTAAAATTGCAGTAATTACTGTAACACCTATTCCTATGCCAATTCCTCTTGCTATGCCAGCTAGTATATTTCTTTTTATTAATTCTTTTTTATTTTCCAAAATATAAGCTAATTCTGTAATATTAGACTTTTGCAATATTTCATTTAATTTCTCTATAGCTTTTTCCAAAAAATGATAATCTTTCTTTTTTAACCACATAAAAAATCCACCTTTTATTATAGTGGATTTTTTATATTAATTTTATTCTTTTTTATTACATTTCATTAGTTGTAACATTTGTTGACTCTATCAAATTAGCATCAGAATTTATACTATTTGTATCTTCATTTTTATCTTGTTCTTTATTTTCCGCTTCTTGCGCCTGCTCTAAAGAATTAATTAAATCTTGCAATTTTTTTATGTCTCTGCCCATCATTTCCCAATCATTATTTTCGTTTGATTCAGTTAAATTCTGATTTGCTTTAATTATGGCATCTATTAGTCCATCTACATCATCAGTATTTTCTACTTCAATATCAACTGCATAAGTTGAAAGCAAATTGTCTAAAGCACTTTCAAAAGTATCACCAATTGCAACTTTATTTCCAGAAGCTACTATTACTTTTTTCAAAACTGGAATTTCTGATTGCTCATTAAGCATGGTTTGATAAATTGGTTCAACATATAGCAATGTATTGTCTATTGGCACAGCCATCATTTGTTTCGTTAGCCTTGTTCCTGTTGTATTTAGTGCGTCTAATTCTTTAGAAATTGCTTCGTCTTCTTCCATTTGCTTATCTAATTGCATTGGTCCAACAATATTACTGTCTTCCGAAAATTTATATAATTTTAGCTGATTTGTAGTTCCATCTGTACTACCCACCAAATATGCAATTATGCTTTGTTTCTCATCTGGCGTAAAAATTTGAACTAATCCAAACTTTTCACCATCTGTTGTTTTTAACATAGTATAATATGGTTCCATATAAGTTCCAGTAGATTTTGTAGATCTTACGCTATTATATTTAGCAATATCCCATAAATCATCACTTCTATATAATACATCAGGCCTTACATTATGATATGTTTTTAATACCTCTGCTTGTACATTATATAAGAATTCTGGATATACAAAATGTTTTGAAATGTCTTCTGGTATCTGCTTATCTAAGTCTACGAATAGATTTGGATATATCTTTGAATATGCCATTGCTATTGGGTCAGTTCTATCTGTTATATAATAAGAAACAGTTCCATCATAAGCATCTATTAATACCTTTACTGAATTTCTTATATAATTTATATCTTCTCTTATTCCGTCATGTGCTATTGAAGTATATTGTGAGTATGGATAGTTTGATGATGTTGTGTACGCATCTACTACCCATATAATTTTTCCATCATCTGTTATCACAGTATATGGATTTTCATCATATATTAAGTATGGTAATGCCTTTTTAGCTCTTGTAACTACATCTCTGTTTATTAATATTTTACTATCGCTTGTCATTTCGCTTGAGAAGGCTAAATTTAAGTCACCTTTAGTTATACCTAATATTAATCTATCTAAAAAGCCTAATTTTAATCCTGCTTTTCCCTGATATGTTGATGTGTGATCTGTTCCATTTTCGTCTGTATAATCATATTCTTGTTTATTTTTTACATTTGTTGCTATTGTCTCCTTAGTGTCTAATCCAAAATAAATTCTTGGCTCTGAAATGTTTATTTGCTCATCGCTGCCTGAAATTTCTTTTTGAATATATTGTACATTCCCTGTAGAATCACTTTCTGTAGCTGATGCTATTATCTCTCCCATCCCATGTGTGTATTCATAAGTTTTGTTGCTATATGTCCTGCCAGAGCTCAAAATTTCTCTTGGTGCTAAATAAACAAGCTGACTTGTACCATTTATTTCATAATTGGCTAAGCTGATATTATTGTAAGAAAAATACCCTGTTGAAGTTTGGTTGCTTTGTAATGTTTTTAATACTGCATCTTGACTTATTATAGGAATATTATCTATTACATTTTGGTTATTAGTGACCTCCTCTTCTGTAATAGTTCCAGAATAGTCCACATTTTCCTCTTCGATATTAATATTATAAGCCTGCTTTGTGTTATTTATATTTGACGCAAGATATGTTTTCTGCTTGTCCAACTCATTTGATTTTACATATAATAAATCAAATAGCATCATAATTACAAATAACACCACTAAATAGCCTGGTATTACTGCTAAATTTTTTAAAACTTTTGTTGTGTTTTGTTGTTTGAAGTAATGTATCGCTCTAATTGCAAATATTACTATAATAAATGCGAAAATTACATATCCCCATAATTTTATTGTAGCTTCTGTTAATCCTGCACCTATTATTTCTATATTATTGTCAATTGTTAAAAATTTTCCAAATAGTATGTTCTGTACATTTAATATTGTTAAAATTCCTATTCCTATTGCTATTAATACAACATTTCTCATTATCTTTTTAAATAGAAGCCCTTCTTTTAGCATTTTTCCATCTACGCCGTCAAAAAACATATTGAATGCAATTATATAGTATAAAGCCATATATATTGTTAGTCCTGCTACCAAAATTGTAAAATATAGCACTATTAATTCAATTAAAGGTTTAATAAACATATAATATGATATGTCTAGTCCAAATACTGGGTCTGGTATTCCAAAAGATGTGCTATTTATAAACAACATCAATTTTTGCATAAATGCTGAAGCTACTGCAATGCTGACAATAGCTGAAATTACTAATGCCAATGATTTATTAAGTAATTTAGGCATTTTTTTGTTTTCTTTTTCAAAAAATGGTTTTAATCCTTTTTTTATTCCTCGGTTTGTAAAATATATGACAATGTATAATATTATAAAATTAATTGCTACTATAGAATATTTATAAATTAAGTTTGTATAAAAAACGCTTGTATATTGCTCTCCCAATTCTAAATATTCCAAATAACTTCCTCTTAATTGTACATAAGTAATAACTGCAAAAATTATTATAAACAATATAACTAATGCCATTCTAGTAGTAATACTCTTCTTTTTGTTTCTCTTCTTGGTTTCTTTTGTATTAGCTGTATCCATTATTGTTTCTTGTTTTCCTTCAAAATTATTACTTTTCAAATTTTCAAACCTCCTATAAATTTTAAGCTCTATATAATTGCTTTTACAAAATCTTCTGAATTGAATACTTCCATATCATCAATTTGTTCTCCAACCCCTATAAATTTTACTGGTATTTTATTTTCTTCTACTATTCCAATTACAACTCCTCCCTTAGCTGTACCATCAAGTTTGGTTAGCACTAAGCCTGTAATATCTGCTTCTTCTTTAAAAGCTTTTACTTGTGAAATAGCATTTTGACCTGTTGTTCCATCTATTACTAATAATACTTCTTTATCTGCTTCTGGCATTTCTTTGTTTATTACTTTTTGAATTTTATTTAATTCATCCATTAAGTATTTTTTATTATGTAATCTGCCTGCTGTATCAACAATTAATACATCTGCCCCCTTTTCTCTAGTAATCTTTATAGCATCATATACTACAGATGCTGGGTCTACACCTTCTTCTCTTTTTACAATATCTGCTCCAGCTCTTTGGGCCCAAATTTCTAGTTGTTCTACTGCTGCTGCCCTAAATGTATCTGCTGCTGCAACGACCACTTTTTTTCCATCCTTGGCTAATCTATTTGCAATTTTTCCTATTGATGTAGTTTTTCCTACTCCATTAACTCCAACAACCAGTATTACTGATGGTTTTGTATTTAAGTGCAGACTAACATCTGCTACATCTAAGATTTTTTTCATTTCTTCTCTTAGTACTCTTTTTACATCTTCTTCATCTTTTATATTTTCTTTTTTTATTCTATCTCTTAGGCTATTTATTATTTTTACAGAAGTATCCATTCCAACATCTGACATTATTAGTGCTTCCTCTAATTCGTCTAAGAAATCTTCATCAACTTTTCTAAAATTGCTGAACACTCCATTTATTTTTTCGTTGAAAGATTCTTTTGTTTTATTTAGACCTTGTTTTAATTTATCAAAAAATCCCATTATGAAGTTTTCCCTCTTTTCACATTTCATTTATTACATTAAATTGGAGCCAATAAGCAGAATCGAACTGCTGACCTACGGGTTACGAATCCGTTGCTCTACCAACTGAGCTATATTGGCATTACACGTTGTCATAATTATAATATATTTTTTAGGAAAAATCAACCATATTTTTAACCTTGTATTATCTTTTTAACCTTGTATTATCTTTAGTTTTATTGTATACTATAGGCATCAAAAAACTATTGAAAGGATCGTTATAATATGAAAAGGTTAAAAGAAATACTAAAATCTAAAACATTTTTATGCTATTTATTTATTATAATAGTAGCTTTAGTTATGTCTATTCCTTTATTTCAAGCAGGAATTCATACTGGGCATGATGGCGATTTTCATATTTCCAGAACTATTGGGACAATGGAAGAAATAGAGCATGGCAATAGTCCTCTTGTTATTTCGCGTTTTTCGCGCAATTTGGGCTTTGCTTGGAATTTATTCTATCCGCCAGTATCTACTATAATAAATGTCTTTTTTGGATTTTTGACTAATAATGTCGTACTTGCTATGAAAATTTTTATTTTTATTACTTTTCTATTTTCTGGAATTACAATGTACCAATTAGTTAAAACTATTTCAAAAAGTAACTTAGCCGCGCTTTTGGCTGCTATTCTCTATATGACTGCGCCATATCGCATGCTAAATGCTTATACTAGGCTGGCTGTAGGTGAAATGGCTAGTTTTATATTTATTCCTATTGTACTTAGAGGAATTTATTTATTCTTCAATGGTAAGCCCAATAAATCATATTTATATGTCTGGGGTGCAATTGGACTAGTGCTTTCACACAATATAAGCACTATGCTTACATTTATAGTTGGTGTAGTTTATGTGCTTATGAATATTAAGAAATTAAAAGATAAGCAATTATTAAAGACCTTTCTGATTTCTTCAGGAATTATTGTGCTATCAGTTATTTTCTTCGAACTTCCACTATTAGAGCAAATGTCAGCTACTAAGTATGAAGTTTCAAGAAAGATGTACACAGATGCCTCAGTTATGAATTCTGCATTAAACCCTTTAAAGTTAATTTTTAAAGATGTCCCTGGCTGTGACAATTCTATGTATTTTTGTATTGGCATACCTTTATTAATTGGATTGATTTTGACTCCTTTTGTATACAAACAAGCTAAGCAAATTAAGAATTACAGATTTTTCTTAATAGCTGGATTTGTTTCTGCTATTATGTCTACATTTATTGTGCCATGGTTTGCAATGCCTGACCCATTGCAAATGATTCAATTCCCTTGGAGAATGTTAGAAATGATTATTTTCTTCTTCTCTGTTGTTTGTGGAATTAATTTTGTGTTATTTATGAATATGGTTATTGATAAAGTATATGATTTTAGAGCAAAAAAATCTAAAACTGTAACGCAACCAAGCAATAAGACAAGTGCAATATTCAAATATTGTTCTTCTGCTTTGATTACAATTTTATCTTGTATATATGCATTAAGCTTCTTAAAAGGTACTGATTACAAGGTGATTGACAACAGCTATTATGAAGAGCCAGAAGTTATAGACTATTCTTGGCAAGTAAGTAGGTATTCTTCATACTTAGAATATTGGCCTCAAAAGGCTATAAATAATTGGGATTATTCTGTAAATAGAGATGATAAAGTTGCTATACTTTCTGGAAGTGCTGACATTCAAAATGAATCTAAGGTAAATGGAATTTTAGACTTTGATATAAGTAATGTTTCAGATAATACATCATTGGAATTACCTTATCTATTTTATAAAGGATATCAAGTTACTTATACCCCATCTGATAGCTCAGAAGCTAAAAAATTGGATGTTACTGAATCAGAAAATGGATTTGTACAAGTAAACATTGACTCTTCTATGAATGGCCACATTCAAGTAGCTTATCATGCAACAACACTTTATAAAATTTGTTTTGTAATTTCTATGGCAACTATGATAGCATATATTATTTATTTAATAATAAGGAAAGTAAGAACTAAAAAATTATCATAAGAATCTTAGAGTTTTGTACTCTATGATATATTAAAACAGAGCTTTAGTATTAGACTAAAGCTCTCTTTTTGTTTTACTATTTATTAATACATTCCGTCCATTCCTGATTGCATTCCTCCATCTTGATGTGCGCAACCTTTCTTTTCTGGAACATCTGTTACTAGACTTTCTGTTGTTAATACCATAGATGCTATTGAAGCTGCATTTTGTAAAGCACTTCTTGTTACTTTTGTTGGGTCTACTATTCCGGCTTTTTTCATATCTACATATTCTTCTTTAGCTGCATCAAATCCAACTCCTACTTTAGCTTTCTTAACTTCGTCAACTATTACAGCTGGCTCTAATCCTGCATTTCTTGCTATTTGCTTTACTGGTTCTTCTAGGGCTTTTAAGATTATTTGTGCACCTAGTTTTTCTCCTTCTTTTAATGTATCAGCTAGCTTTTCTACCTTTGGAATTACATTAATTAAAGCTGTTCCACCACCTGCAACTATTCCTTCTTCTACAGCTGCTTTTGTTGCAGATAAAGCATCTTCTATTCTTAGCTTTTTATCTTTCATTTCTACTTCTGTTGCTGCTCCAACTCCTATTACTGCAACTCCTCCAGCTAATTTAGCTAGTCTTTCTTGTAATTGTTCTTTATCATAATCACTCTTTGTTTCATTTATCTGAGCTTTTATTTGAGCTATTCTGTCAGCAATTTGTTGTTTATCTCCTGCTCCGTCAACTATTATTGTATTTTCCTTTTGAACTTTAACTTGTTTTGCTCTACCAAGTTGAGCTATTGTTGTATCTTTTAATTCTAGTCCTAAGTCTGATGTAATTACTTCTGCTCCTGTTAATGTTGCAATATCTTGAAGCATTGCTTTTCTCTTGTCACCAAATCCTGGAGCTTTAACAGCTACAACATTTAATA
This sequence comes from uncultured Clostridia bacterium, assembly GCA_944388665.1. GTDB lineage: Bacteria > Bacillota > Clostridia > TANB77 > CAG-508 > CAG-269. The sequence continues at coordinate 1,303 of CALXJQ010000052.1, read as the reverse complement.
CTCCTCTTAGTTTGTTAAGTACTAGTGTTGATAAAGCTTCTCCTTCCATATCATCACATACAATCAATAATTTTCCTGACTCTTGCATTATTGACTCTAATAATGGTAAGATTTCTTGAATATTGCTTATCTTTTTATCTGTCAATAATATATAAGGGTTATCTAATACTGCTTCCATTTTTTCTGTATCTGTTACCATATATGGTGATAAATATCCTTTATCAAATTGCATACCTTCAACAACATTTAGTTCTGTATTTGAAGTTTTTGACTCTTCAATTGTGATAACTCCATCTTTTGAAACTTTTTCCATTGCATCAGCTATTAAGTTTCCTATTTCTTCATTATTTGCTGATATGCTTGCAACTCTTGCTATATCATCTTTTCCGTTTACACTTGAGCTAACTTCTTTTAGTCCTTCAACAGCTGCATTTACAGCTTTATCCATACCTCTTTTTATTGCCATTGGATCAGCACCTGCTGCTACATTTTTAACTCCTTCTTTAATCATGCTTTGTGCTAAAACTGTGGCTGTTGTTGTTCCATCTCCTGCTACATCGTTAGTTTTTGTTGATACTTCTTTTACTAATCTAGCTCCCATGTTTTCAAATTTATCTTCCAATTCAATTTCTTTTGCTATTGTAACACCATCGTTTGTAATTAATGGTGCACCAAAACTTTTGTCTAAGACAACATTTCTTCCTTTTGGTCCTAATGTAACTTTAACTGTGTCAGCTAATTTATTAACACCTTCTAATAAAGACTTCCTTGCATCTTCTCCAAATTTAATCATTTTTGCCATTTTTATCATTCCTTTCCTTTAATAAACAAATTAAACAAATTCTCTATATTATTAATCTTTAATTATTCTTTCGTTTATTAGCTAAAACTCTATATGTAATTTTTCAAAATTAATCTTCTACTTTAGCTAAAATTTCATCTTGTTTTATTATTATATAATCTACACCTTCATATTTTACTTCTGTTCCTGCATATTTGCTTACTATAACATTATCACCTTTTTTTACAATCATTGTTTCTGGCTTACCATCTATTATTTCACCAGGTCCAACTTCTATTACTTCGGCAATTTGTGGCTTTTCTTTAGCACTTTCTGCTAATATAATTCCACTCTTTGTTTTTTCTTCGCCTTCTTTCATTTTAATTAATACTCTACTTCCTAATGGTTTAATCATAATGAACTCCTCCTTTTTATTAATCATTACATGATTTTCATATTCATAGAGCTGGGCTTCGCTGATTGTTTTATATTATTTTTAGCACTCTTTTTATCAGTTTGCTT
>CALXJQ010000051.1 GCA_944388665.1 uncultured Clostridia bacterium | reverse complement strand
TCCATATAAAAAAATCTAACTATATAAATTCAAAAATTCTCTTTTTTGAATTTCCACAGTTAGATTTTAACACTCTTGTAAGTCAGAAACGGTGAAAGATATGCCAATCTTAAACAACCACGAGTCCTAAGAGAGGTACACTGTTCTGATGATTTAAGCTAATATCATATAGCAGGAGAACCTGCCTGGTAAAGCCTAGCCAGCAGCCAGTACCTAGTCTTGGCTCTGAAGTAGTAATACCAAGAGTAAGTGTAGACAAGGGAGCATGAGAGCCGCAATGCGAAAGCGTGAAACTATTGAGCCTCGAAATACCTGCTTATTATTATTCGAAAAGGTTGATGTTATGAAGTAGACAGCAAACAGTATTTATGCATTCGAAATGGCAAGAATGTGTAAACTTTTCCGGGGTCTGAGGGTGTGGCGAGTATGTAATGATATGGTATTGGAACTTGAGAGAGACTATACTATCTTTAAAGATAAAGTATGTGTGAGGAGTATAAAATCAACAAACACAAAAGTAGTATAGCCAGTCGGATTAGCTCGTAGTATCGAAGAAGCAGAGTAACGACTGTGGAGAAAAGGGGCTAATGTATAATCCGCTCTAATAATGGAAACATAAATAGCTTCTAAAGGAGTAAAAGAAAATGTCAAATGAAATTATTAGAATAAGTAACATAGCAAGAAAATATAGGCAGATAGACACTGTAATGTATGCAATAAACGAAGAGAATTTAAAACGAAGTGCTATAAAAATGGCTGGAAACAAGGCAGTGGGAATAGACAAAGTAACAAAGAAAGAATACATAGAAAAGCTAAACTTAAATATAAAAGACTTAGTACAAAGAATGAAAAGAATGTCATATAAGCCAAAAGCAGTAAGAAGAACATATATACCCAAGCCAGGAAGTGATAAGAAAAGACCATTAGGGATACCAGCATTCGAGGACAAGATAGTGCAAGACTTAATGTCACAAATATTAGAGGCAATATATGAGCCAATGTTTAAAGAATTCTCGTATGGATTTAGACCAGGAAGGAGCTGTCATCAAGCAATAGCATACCTAGATAAGATGTTGCATAGAGAGAAAGTAAATTACGTAGTAGATTTGGATATAAAAGGATTTTTCGATAATATAGACCATGAATGGCTAATAAAGTTTATAGAGTACAGAATAAGGGATAAAGTCTACATAAGATATATAAAAAGATTTCTAAAAAGTGGAATATTAGAACAAGGCAAACTAATAAGAGCAGAAAAAGGAACACCACAGGGAGGAATAATATCACCAATATTAGGAAACATATATTTACATTTTGTGTTAGATGATTGGTTCGAAAAAGTGGTAGAAAGACAAACAAAGGGATATGCAGGAATGGTAAGATATGCTGATGATAGTGTAGCTTGTTTTCAGTATAAGGAAGAGGCAGAAAAGTACTTGAGAAGTGTGAAAAAGAGACTAGCAAAATTCGGGCTAGAAGTGGCAGAAGAGAAGACTAAAATATTAGAATTTGGAAGGTTTGCAGCAAGAGAAAGAAGGAAGCAAGGAAAAAGAAAGCCCGAGACATTTGAATTCTTAGGATTTACGCATTACTGTAGTACGGGGAAGAATGGACAATTCAGAGCAAAAAGAAAAACAAGTGGAAAGAAATTCAGAGCAAAAGTACAAGAAATGAAACAATGGCTAAGAAGCAGAATGCAGTATAAGGTAACAGACACAATAAAACTATTAAATATAAAACTTGTAGGACATTATAGATATTATGGAATAACAGACAATACTGAGGCAGTGCGAAGATATTGGAGGATAGTAACAATAATGTTATACAAAACACTGAACAGAAGGACACAAAAGAACAAATACAGCTATAAAGAGTACTATAATAAAATTCGAAATCAAATAGTAAGACCAAGGATATACGTAGATATAGTGGAAATGGCATACAGTATGTGAAGAAGGATTATGCAAAGAGCCGTGTGCGTTAGTAGCGCAAGCACGGTTCTGTGAGGGCTGTAAGCAGTAATGCTTATTTCTACTCGACGGATGTCAAGTTAAAGATATGCTAACTTTAAACAACCAAGAGTTCTATAAAAGAGGTACACTGTTCTGATGATTTAAGCTAATATCATATAGCAGGAGAACCTGCCTGGTAAAGCCTAGCCAGCAGCCAGTACCTAGTCTTGGCTCTGAAGTAGTAATACCAAATATCGAAGAAGTAGAGTAATGTCTGTGAAGAAAAGGGTCTAATGTATAAAAAAAGCTATACATTTAAATAAAAAATCAACTAAAATGGTAATAAATAAAAGAAATCGTGCATATACATATTATTAAGAAAAATTAAATAGGAGAAAGGTTGAAAAATAATTACAATTTTGGCGTCGTCAAATTTCATTTGAAATTTAATCAACGTACAAAAAGTACGTCTCATAAATTTCAAACTCATTTTCCTTGCCAAAATTTAATTCTTTTCCAACCAGATTTGTGCCTTAGAAAGAAAGGAATGATATCTTATATGGAATATGCAAAAGACAATTCAAAGTTAGAAAAGTGGCAAATGAAGAAAAAAGATAAGATACATAAAAACAAATTATTAACGGTAGTATTAATAGCATTTGTAATCTTCTCAACAATAAACTTCATAATGATTTACAATTTCATAAATATATTGAGTGAACTTTAGGGACGTTCCTTAAAGTTCATTTTGCATTCAAAAATTTTAAGTGTTCTCTTGTTTTTTGAGAAAAAATATTATATAGTATAATACATAGGAAATGAGAACAATCAGATGTGGTTTGCCTCCAACAAGGAGGTGAGGCGTATGATAGAAACACAAACTTTATTATTGTTAATAAAATTACTTTTTACTGGTCTTGTATCAGTAACTATCATTGCGTTTGCCTTAGTTATAGCATTAGTTGTAATTATTAGCAAACAATAAAAACAATAAAAAACACATCTGTAATTGACTGTTGCCGATGTGTTTTTTTACATATCACAATAGGTAAGCCACGTTTGTGGTTTCTCCATTTCCTATACTTATTATAGCAGATTTTTTTTAAAAGTCAACAGCTAATTAATAGGAGGGCAAGCAATTAGTAATATGAAAGTAGCAAATGAATGGGAAGATTATAAAATTTTAGATATGGCAGATGGCCAAAAGCTAGAAAGATGGGGCAATGTAATTTTAGAGAGGCCAGACCCACAAATTATTTGGAAAGAGAGGTCTTTTCCTAAGAAGTGGGGCGAAGCTGAGGCAATTTATCATAGAAGCAAGACTGGTGGAGGCTCTTGGGAGTACAAGAAGCAAATTCCGGCACAGTGGCAAGTGAAGTACAAAAATTTGATATTTAATATTAAAACAATGGGATTTAAGCACACAGGGCTATTCCCAGAGCAAGCTGTTAACTGGGATTGGATGATTAAGAAAATTAGCCAAGCAAGGCAAAATGAGCATAGAGAGATAAAGGTACTAAACCTTTTTGCATATACAGGAGGTGCAACAGTGGCATGCTTATCTGCAGGTGCTTCTGTTTGCCATGTAGATAGTTCAAAGGGAATGACTACATGGGCAAAGGAAAATGTAAATTCGTCTAAGCTAGGAGATAGGCCAGTTAGGTACATTGTTGATGACGTTACAAAGTTTGTGAACAGAGAAATAAGAAGAGGCAATAAATATGATGCAATAATTATGGATCCGCCATCTTATGGGAGAGGTGCCAAAGGCGAAATATGGCAGTTTGAAAATAATATTTATGAATTGGTAGAATTATGTACTAAAGTTTTGTCAGATAAGCCATTATTCTTTTTGATAAACTCATATACAACTGGAATTTCAAGCATGGTGTTGCAAGATATATTGCATTTAACAGTAGAAAAAGCTTTAAATAGTGCACAGATTAAAGTAAAGGGAAAAATTGAAGCTGGAGAGGTTGGTCTACCAATGGAAAATTCTAAATTGATTTTACCTTGCGGAATTTATGGAAGATGGGAAAGCCAATAAATGGAGGAAAATATGCAACAAAATTTAAAAGTTTTATTTGAAGATAATCACATAATTGTCGTAGAAAAGCCACCTAATGTGCCATCGCAGTCTGATAAAACTGGCGATATTGATATGCTTTCAATTGTAAAAGAATATATAAAAGAAAAATATCAAAAACCAGGTAATGTTTATTTAGGACTAGTACACAGGTTAGATAGGCCTGTTGGCGGAGTGATGGTATTTGCAAAAACGTCAAAAGCGGCCTCAAGGCTTAGTGAGCAGGTGAGAGAAAAGACATTCAAAAAAAAATATCTAGCGGTAGTTGATGGCAAAATAGACGAAGAAGAAGGAACTTTAGAAGATTATTTGTATAAAGACGAAAGAAACAATATGAGTAAAGTGGTTTCAGCAAACAAAAAAGGTGCAAAACTTGCAAAATTAGATTATAAAGTGTTAGTTTATAATGAAGTAAAAAATTTATCGCTTTTGGAAATAAATCTACATACAGGCAGACATCATCAAATACGTGTACAACTAGCTCATTTTGGCCATAGCATTTTTGGAGACCAAAAATATGGCACAAGAGGCAAAAATAAGCAAATAGCATTGTGGGCATATCAACTAGAAATTCAGCATCCGATAACAAAAGAAACAATGAAATTTGAAGATTTTCCACAGCCTGTGGGCACGTGGTGCATTTTGAAAAGCAAATAACAGGGTAACAATATCACAAGTTATTCATAAAATAACTCCAAAAATATTGCAATTTTAGAAAATATATGTTACAATAACTAAGTATTTAAAAAAAGAGACAAACTGCTGAAGGAAAATTTGTGCCCAAGGCAGACGTAGTAAAGGCAAGGAAGGAATGAGATTTTTATGGAAATCGTAAAAGGTATACTAATCGTAATATATTTCATAGTAATATTAGCCCTAGTTATATTAACAGTAATACAGTCAAAAGATGATGCCGGATTATCAGAAACAATTACAGGTTCATCAACAAATAATTTCTACGAGAAAAATAAAAGTAGAACAAAAGAAGGTAAGCAAAAAAGATGGACTATAATTCTAGGAATAATATTTGCAATATTGACAATAACTCTAGGAATAGTATATATGATGTAATATAACAATGGGACTTTGAGAAGAAACTCAAAAAGTCCCTTTTTACAGTTTATAATTAATAATTTTACTTATGAAAGGAAGAGATAATTAAAATAATGGAAGAAGAAGAACTGAAAATCTTAGAATTATTAAAAGATGAAAACTATGTGCCAATGAAGGCAAAAGAAATAGCTATGATAATGCGAGTGCCTAAAAAGGAATATAATGACTTTTTAGAGGTGCTAGGAAAATTAGAGCTAGAAATGAAAATCCAAAAAAATAGAAAAAATAGATATAGAATTGTAGAAAAAACATATTATTCAGGCATATATAAGAAAAATCAAAGAGGATATGGATTTGTAAGGCTTGAAGAAGATCCAGACAATGAAATTTACATTTCAAAAGAAAACTCCCTAAGTGCCATAAACGGTGATAGAGTGCTTGTTGAAATAATTGAAGAAAAGAATAAAGTAAAAAATGCCGAAGGAAAAGTCGTAAGAATTTTAAAGCACGAAAAAGATACAGTTGTTGGAACTTTTCAGAATAATAAGAATTTTGGATTTGTAGTGCCAGATGATAGAAGCTTTGGAACAGACATATATATTTCTAAGAAAGATATGGGAAAGGCCAGGAATAACCATAAAGTTCTTGTCAAAATTACCAAATATCCACAAAATGGGAAAAATGCTGAAGGAAAAATTATTGAAGTATTAGGAAATGTTAATGAGGCAGGTGTAGATATGCTCTCATTAATAAAAGAATATAAGCTTCCATCTACATTTCCAGAAGAGGTAGTAGAAGAAGCAAAAAAATATGGAGATAAGATTGACGAAAAAGAAATAAATAAAAGAGTTGACTTAAGAAATGAGATTATTTTTACAATAGATGGAGATGATGCAAAAGACTTAGATGATGCAGTTCAAGTTGAAAAATTGCCAAACGGACATTATAAGCTAGGCGTGCACATAGCAGATGTAAGCCACTATGTAAAAGAAGGAAGCTATTTAGATAAAGAAGCATACATCCGTGGTACAAGCATATATATGCTTGGAAGAGTAATACCAATGTTACCAAGAGAGCTATCAAACGGAATTTGTAGCTTAAATGCTGGTGAAGATAGGTTAACGATGTCATGCGTGATGGAAATAGATAAAAGCGGAAAGGTAGTAAATTCAGACGTCTTCAAAAGCGTTATTAATGTAACCGAAAGAATGAGCTATAAAGATGTACAATCAATTTTAGACAATAACAATGAGCATATCGTAAAAAAATATGCAGCTTATATAGACAACTTCAAACTAATGGCAGAGCTAGCTCATATTTTAAAAAATAAAAGAATGGAACATGGCTATCTAAACCTTGATATACCAGAAAGTAAAATAGACTTAGATATTGATGGGAAGGTTATAAATATCTCAAAATATGAGACCTCATTCAGCAATGAAATAATTGAGCAATTTATGCTAATTGCAAACGAAACAATTGCAGAAAAATTTTACTGGTTAAATGCGCCTTTTATCTATAGAGTGCACGAAAATCCAGATGCAGAAAAAATAAATGAGCTAAACAAATTCTTATATAACTTTGGGCTAAAAATAAAAGGAAACAAAGACAATATATATCCAAAAGAATTTGCCAAAATCTTAGAGGAAGTAAAAGGCAAGCCAGAAGAAAAGGTAGTGTCTAATTTAATTTTGCGAACACTAAAACTTGCAAGATACGATTCTGAAAACAAAGGGCATTTTGGTATTGCAAGCAAATACTACTGTCATTTTACTTCTCCAATAAGAAGATATCCGGACTTATTTATACATAGAATAATTTCAGAATACTTAAAAGATAACTATAATGTTCCAGAAAATTGGTTAGAAAAACATAGAGAAGAGGCAAAGCAAAGCGCAGAGCAAGCTTCTGAGACAGAAAAAATTGCAACAAAAGTAGAAAGAGAAGCGGAAAGCCTAAAGAAAGCAGAATACATGGAAGGCAAAATTGGCGAAGAATACGAAGGAATAGTCTCTTCAATAACATCATTCGGAATGTTTGTAGAACTAGAAAACACCGTAGAAGGCTTAATCAGGTTCGAAGACTTAGGAAACGAATACTTTATATATGACGAAAACAAAAAAGAACTAATTGGCGAGCAAACAAAAACAATATACAAAATAGGTGATAAACTAAAAATCAGAGTCAAATCTGCTAGCAAACTATTGCGCCAGATAGATTTCGAATTAGTGAACTTTGGGGACGTTCCTTAAAGTTCAAAAAAATTGCCAAGAGGGACGTAGCGAAATGGCAAAAAATTGCCATTTTGCTACGTCCCTCTTGGCAATTTTTAGTGCATCCAAATCATTATGTTTGAGAATATTATGGAAAAGAGAGAAAGAGTAAATATGGAGACACTACCAAATATATTGTTTTTTTCATTTTTTTCATATATTCCGTATACAATTGCTTTTGCTAAGATATATATGCTTATGATTGTAAATATTATGTTGTAAATCATTTTTTTATTTTCCTTTCTATTTTTTAATTTTGAACTTTTTTATTATGAATTATGGAAGAATGCTTATACTAAAAGTTTTAATTAAGTTTCAGTAATTAGCATGCCAGATTTTACTGAGGTATTTACTTCTACTTTGAAAAAAGCATTTTGATAGTTTTTCTCCCAATTGTAGTCATTAAATTCTTGAGTTGTAGCAAAATTGCTTAATGCATATTTGCCGATTCCACAAATGTCTGATTTTAATTCTTTTGAGGTTTTGTAGAAAAATTCAGAGAATATGTTTTCAAGGTATTTGTTACAGTATTCAGAGATGTTGTCTAAAACTTCTGGTGATAGATATTTGGAGTCAGAAGTCATTGAGTAAATTCTGCCGGTAAATGTAAATTTGGCTTTGATGTATGGAGAATAGTTAGAAGTATTAACTTTGATGTCTGGCGACTTTTCCGGTGAAATATAGATATCAATGTATTTTTCGTCGTCATAAGGGTCGGGAATGGAAATGAGAAATCTATCAATATTATTTCTAGTTGTTAAAAGTGAAATGGTTTCGATAGAGTTTAATTCGCCACACATTTTATCGTTTACAAAAGCGGCTGTGCCAACGTTTTCAGACATTTCAGATTCTACGCCGACCTAGTATTGCTATTGGAGTACATGTATCACAATTTAAGGCATTAAAGAAGTCACCAATTGTGGCATTTGGCATAAAGCCAGTATATCCACTGGAATTTGTGAATATTTCGTAATATTTAGGAAGCAGGCTTTCGAGTTCTGGCTTAGTTTTTTCAATATAATATTTTGCATTTGTTTTGCTAACGATTATATTTGAAGAAGGTCTAATTTGCGTGTCATTGATTAGAGTGTAAATTTCATCAGAAATTCCTTCATAAGCCAATTCTTCTGAAAAGACTATAACTTTACAGTGTGATAAATTAAGTTGCTTTCCGGTATAAGAGTTCATGAGGTTGATTGCTGCACTTAGGGAAGAGGCATCAACAGAGTTTACAAATGCAGAAGTCTTTTGACTAGAGCCACTTTCACTAGAAGAGCTGGTGTTTGAAAAGTGAAAGGTTACTTTTAATTTGCCAGGAATATCAGATTTGTCTATGCCAATGGCAAGTACATAAGCTAAATTATCTATGCTTAATGAAAGATAGGACTTAGAAAATGCAAGTGTAAAAATTATGATTAATGTTAAAATAAACAATATCTTTACTATTTTGTTCATAGCACTTTTTTTCTCCTTTCAGCTATATTTGCAACAATTAAAATTCCAAGTCCTAAAGCAAGTACAAGCCCAATAAATAAGTATTTATATACAGAACTTTCAAAATATTGTGAAACTGCTAAGTTTTTAGGCAATAATGCAATAGCAAGTATAAGTAATCCAAATACATCTACTAATGCTTTTTTATTTTCTATATTAGTAATTTTCTCAAAAATATTCATAGAAAATTTACACACAATACTTAAGTAGCAAGCAAAAGCTAAAATCCAGAGTAAAAGAAAGGCGGATTCAAGCCTTTGGAAAAAAGTACCTAATTCTACATATCTAGTAGCATTGTAAAGCGGTGAAATTTCATTTGCATCTATTACAAATGAAAACATGAAGAGTAATGTAGAAACACACAATATTAAATATATGGCAGTAAGGATGATTGAAATTATGGCAACTTTTTTAAATTTTTCAGGATTCTTAAGTAATGGTGGCAAAAAGTACAAGTAGGCAATTCCTCCAAATGAAGCAATATTTGTTAATCCTAATACAAAAGTATTGAAAACGCCGTCGCCTAAAATAGGAAAAATTCTTTCTGGCACAAATTTGTTCATATTTGAAAAAAATAAAAATACCATACTAAAAAGCACGAGTGGCAAAATTAGCAGATTTGTTTTTAATGTTGCATTAAAAGATAGTCTATTTGCAATGCAAAGGGCAATGATAAAAACTAAAATTATAAATGTAATATCAGTCATTGGGAAATATATTGTTTTTAAACCTTCACAAAAATTTCTAAGCAATATGCTTGAACTAAACAAAAAATATGCAATAAAAATGATGCCGATTATTTTTTGAAAAGTACTTCCACCAACAGACTTTGCAATATCAATAATATCTAAACCAGGAAATCTTTTAAATAATTTAAAAATCAAATAGGCTATAAGCACAGCAATAATGCTTACATAAATTAGATTTAGTATTGTCGCTGATTTCGTGGCTGTAAGCAAATCACGTGGAAGTGACAAAATTGTATGCGTTACAACTATAGTTAAAATAAGCATTATTGCTTCAACTGTACCTATTTTAGACTTTGACATATATTGCACAACCTTTCTTTTTACTTATTGATTTTTATTCTTCTGTATATTAGGGTCAAACCTCCATTTCATCGAAATGTGCTTTTGAGAACTAGCTTTTTGTGCGTTAACATAAGAAGGCCTACTTTCTCGTTTCCAAACAGGATGTAAAAAGAAGCCATTATTATTTGAGTTGACAGATGGAGCAAGAGGGGTAGTGTATGGCACTCCAAATGAAGTTAAACTACATAAAATAGAAATATACACAAAAAGTCCAACAGCAATTCCTAAAAACCCAAATAT
>CALXJQ010000050.1 GCA_944388665.1 uncultured Clostridia bacterium | reverse complement strand
GTGTTCTCTTTAATAGATGGAAAATCATCATCATATTTTTACTTATTTGATGCACTTTCATCTGTATTAGCAGGATATACATTTGTAATAAATGGTTATATTCCAATGGTATTATGCCTTATTTGTTGCATTGCCTCTGTTGTAATATCTTTTAAATTTAGAAATGTACCAATTAATGAAAAGCAAACAGAACCAATTAAAATTGGAGAATATATAAAACAAATACGAGGCTCTATGAAACTTATTATTACATCAAAGAGGTTGAAATCATTGATCGTATTTAATGCAATTTTTATGGGACTAACATTAGGAATAATAAATTTAAGAAGTAGCATGCTTAGCGAAATGAAAGTGCCTGAAGAATACTTTGGCATAATTTTTGCAATTTTACAATTTGCAGCTGCATTAACATCAAGGAATACAGACAAAATACAAAAAATATTTAAAAACAGGACCTTAACTTATTTAGCTTTACCAGTTACAGTCTCTTGCATATTAATTGGAATAGCTGGAAGTGAGCAATTATCAATGTCATCGCTAATATTAGTAATTTTATTATTTTTAGTACAATATATGATAAAAGGACCATTCCAAGCACTAATGTCAAGGTATTTAAACAATTTTACAACTGCTGAAATAAGAATAAAAATTACGGCATTAAAAAATTCCTCTGCATATTTATTTACAGCCATAGTGTCTTTAACTTGCTCATTATTATTAAGTTTTACATCAACTGCAATAACTTTTATAATTGTTGGATGCTTAACCACACTTTTTGCAACATTAATGCTAGAATATATGAAAGATAAGGTAGGATTAAAACCAGAACAATACGACAAAACTGATAATTTTACATTAAAATGATGATATGACAAAAACATATCATCATTTTGCATGTTAAGCTTTATGAGAAGCAAAATCAATTTGAGGAGAAACTTCAAACTTAATTTCGAAACAATCAAAATCTTCTAAATTATTATTTTCTAAGCAATCTAAATAAATATCCAATTCTTCTAAAGTCCTGCAAGCAGATATAATTATAGGGTTTAAATTATATTTAAACATTAACTCTAAGCCTAAATCAATTGCTTTAGTTATGGAAGAATGCTCTTTTTTAGTTATTAAATTAAAGCTTTCTCTAAATCTTGAAATAGAAGAATATTTAAACCTACTTAAAGGTAAAACATATAAGTCATTAACAATATCTTGCTTACATTTATATTTATTATTTGGAGCATTAAAAATCTTCTCTATTTCAAAATAATAAAATGGCAAATAAGCTTTTTGATCTTTTTCCGAGATAATTAAAGTATTGTTATCTTGGGGATGAAGTTCTATATCAATAGCATTATTTATTGCAGGAGTGACTGAAGGTGAGTTTGGCAAGTGTTGATTTTCATAATTCAAAATTTCTTGAAACAATTGGCTTCCTTGCTTGTTGTATTCAACTAAATTTGCCTTGATTTCTTCGAAATTATTATCAACGTTTTTTTCATATAATGAAATAACCTCATTTAAGTTGGCTATTAACTTCTGAGCCAATGAAATAATACTATTAAGTTGCTTTAATTGACTTTCTGGCTGAGTAGAGGCCTTCTTTTCATAAACTTGTACGACATTATCTAAATTTTTTAATTCTTCTTTTACATTTGGTACTAAATCGTGTTTTATAAAATCATCTAATGTATTAAAATTGTAAAAAAGCATATTTCAACTCTTTCCTTTCGCTTTTGTATAACTATATTAATTATATATTTTTAATATAATAATGTAAATAAAAAAATTGTTACATTTTGGTTACAATTTTATTAATTTTGCTCTTTAAAAAAATAAAATATTGTGCTAAAATAATATTGCAAAACTAAAGAAAATGTGGAGTAGAAATGTATAAAATTGACAAAATAGATAAAGAAGCTCGCAGAGCTAAAATATTAAAAAGAATTGTAGAAGTAATTTTGTGCATTGTAATAATACCAATATTACTATTCAATCTCATATTAATTTTTCAGTCCATTTTATATCCAAATAGAATTCCCGAAATTTTTGGATATAAAGTTTTTGTAATCGTTTCTAAAAGTATGCTGCCCACAATAAAGGTTGGAGATGCAATTTTTATTAAAGAGGTGCCTGAAAACGAATTGAAAGTGGGGGATATTATTTCTTTTAGAACAGATGGATATATCAATACACACAGAATTAAAGAGATTACAACAGATGAAAATGGAAATAAACAATATGTTACTAAAGGCGATAATAATAAAGACGAAGACAGGCAGAGGGTACGATATAGCGATATAGAAGGAATATATACATTTAAATTAGCTGGCTTAGGAAAAATAATGAATTTACTGCAAAATAAAGTTTTTTTAATATTTTTAGCAATTATAGTAATCTGTTATTTGATTTATATGCATAAATTAAAGCTAAAAAAAGAAAGAAGAAAAGAGCTAAGGAAAAAATATATAATTGAAAAATAAAATCCTAGATCTATGCATTTGAGAATCTAGGATTTTTTAAATAAATTAAAAATATGCCAGCAAAACTAATACTAAAAATAATAATTCTTAATACAAAATTATCAGTAAAAGAGCTTAATATAAACCCTACTAAACATGCAATAAGTGGTTTTATAAAATAATTCATTATAGAAAGTTTAAATTTAGCAACCTTGTATAATTGAAAAAAACTAATAGTAAAATTAAAAATTTCGCTTACATAGATTGCTAAAATATAGCCATTAATTCCTATTACTGGTAATAGAAAATATAATATGCTAATTGTAATTATCAAATCAAGAATATTAGACGTCATTACTCCAAATTGCCTATTTAAGCCTTTTAAAATATTATCGATGATGTTATCAGGGTACATGAATAAAACAAGCGGAGAAATGATTTTAATGTATGTGGCACAATCTAAATTATTAAATACCAGTAAACTTATTTCGTTGCTAAAAATAAATAGTATGCTGCTAACATAAAAAGAAAATATGTAAGTTACCATAAAGATTTTATGACAAAGGTCGTGAATTCTTTTTTTGTTGCCTGTTGCTAATAGTGAAGAAAACTCAGGAACAAGTAAATTGCTAAAAGACCCGATAAAAACAATTGGAAACATAATTACTGACATCGTCATGCCATTAACTTTTCCATATTCAGATAATGCCATATTATATGATAAACCAAATGCTTGCAATCTGGAAGGTATAATAAATTGCTTAAATGTTGATAGCCCAGACTTTATGTAAGTAGTAACAGAAACAGGGAATGTTATTTTTAAAATTTCCTTTTTAAATGTAATAATACTTACTTTTCTAGTACAATATTTCCATCGATCAATTTTATATAATATAATTATAAGTATGCAGGAGCAGACTTCAGAAATTACATCAGCTAAAATAAGGCAATTGCAAATTGCTTCTACCCCTTTAGACAAGCCGAACTTAAGTAGTATAATTGATACAATAATCTTAACTATAAGCTCAACAAATTGCGTAATTGCACCCTTATATGCTTTTCTTACTGCAGAAAAATATCCATTTAGCACACTAGAAATGGCAATAAAAGGTAAACCAATGGCTATTAAATAAAGGGGAGAGGGGGTAACCATTGAATTAAGCCAATGGTTTGAAATTGTTTTAGAAAAGCAAAGTACTAAAATACTTGTGGAGATACTTAATATCAAAGAAAAAACGATGCAACTTTTTACTGCTTTTAATCCATCAAAAAAATTACCTTTAGCAAAGCATTTTGAAACAATAAAAGTACATGCAAGGCTTAAGCCTGTTGTAGCGAGAGTTACAGCAAAGGAATAGACAGACATAACTAAGCCAAAAATTCCTACAGCTTCTGAACCAATTTTACTTGATACATAAACATTAAATGCCATACTAATACTTCTCATAATAAAGGCGGTAATTGTTAAAATAAATCCATTTAATAAAAATTTTTTTGCTCTTCTCAATTAAATATCACCATTTAAGCTTATGCGGGAAATTTGATGTTATGAGTTCAATATTGTAAGATTATCTGCATATTCAAAAGAAATTTTTTCAAATCTTTCAGTATTTTTCCATCCGAGTTCTTTATGAGATAAGTTAGAGATTTCCTTTACGGATTTGTTGCTTAACAATTCAACAACATAATCTATAATTTCAATTTCTTTGTTACTGAAAGAAGATAGGTCATAGTTACCCTTGCTAGTAATGACAGACTGAATACTGCCATCATTTTTTTCTTTATCTTCTCTTTTATATTTTTCATTTAATTTAGAAATCTCTTCATATTTACGATTTATAATTACGGGTCCATATTGTTCATGAACATAAGTAAGACCAGTAATGGATACAGCTCTTTTATTATATGATATCATATCAATAAACCATAAATATTTATTTAAACTAGTTAAATATAATTTAACTTTACTTGCTATATATGAAATTAAATTTTGCAATTTATCTAGGTCCAAAACTTTAAAACCATTGAAGACATTGGGTGATGTCTTTAATTCGCTTTCAATATATAATTTAAGTTCATAGTTGTTATCATGCTCATATATGGATTGGCCGCCATTAATAGCATTTTCTATTTTAGAAAATGTTTTTCGACTAATTCTATTAGCAACATAAGCTTCATTTACTTTATTAAGAAATTCACATTCATCTTTAAAAATCAACCTCAAATAATCACTTTGAGATTTAGATGGTAAAAAGCCATTTTCATATCTATTAATAGTCATTTTGCCAAAA
Source organism: uncultured Clostridia bacterium (assembly GCA_944388665.1). Taxonomy (GTDB): domain Bacteria; phylum Bacillota; class Clostridia; order TANB77; family CAG-508; genus CAG-269. The sequence goes on along the minus strand of CALXJQ010000050.1, from coordinate 5,795 downwards.
CCTAAAATGGCAGTTAATTCTCTTTGAGAAATATTATACTTATTTCTTAAAGCTATTATTTCAGACGGAGTAATTATGTTTTTGATTTCACGATATTTATTATAAACCCTTTTTAAATTTTCATCTTCAATATTATTAATTATTAATTCATTCCCACACTTTTTACAAATTGGTACATTTTCTACTACATTAACGTTGACACCTTTGTATTCTTTAAAAATTCTTTTGTCAATATAATAATCTTGCTCACTATTACAATAAGGACAATAATGTTTCATGATATTTGCACCTCCTAATAAATACCATACTTATGAATAGATATACATACTACTAAGGCATTATTAGCTAATCTGATTTTTACATATAGTTTTGTGTTTTGAAAAATAGGAGTAAAAATCCAAACCTCGCCTTCAAGACCTGATTCATCTTCTTCAGGGCCCTTATAATAATTATCTACTTCCAAGTTTAATATAATATCTTTAATATCATTAATTAATAAATTATATTCAAGCATAAAATTCCTATTTTTATTTCTATTTGCAAGAATAAATTTATTTCCACCTTCGTCTTCTGCTACGAGTCGTTTGATAATGGTAAGCTTTTGCCTAATTATTTGTTGTGCTATACTTTTCAATCTGTTCCTCCTTAGAAGCAAAAGTGCCCTTCTTTGATGGCACTTTTATTATAAAACTTTTTTTTGCAAAAGTCAATAAAAATTTTAAAACTGTTGACATAAGAAATTTAAAATAGATTATAGCACATAAGAAGCATAAAAATTGTCGAACTTTGCAAGTAACATAAAATATTTTAAAAATCTTGACTTTACTTTAAACTAAATTAATGATATATTTTATAAAATACAAAGGAGGTTTTATGGATGAAAGAAATTTATCAAAGAAGGAGTATACGAAAATATACTGAAAAGGAAATATCAAAGGAAGATATTGAAAAATTATTGAAAGCAGGGATGAATGCACCATCAGCGCATAATAAAAAGCCATATCAATTAATTGTAGTACAAAACAAGGAAACATTAAAAAAACTATCAGATACATGTATTTTTTCAAAGATGTTAGAGGGAGCAAATGCGGCAATAGTTGTTTGTTCACTTGGTGATGATAAAGAAACGCCATACTGGCAAGCAGATTGCGGAGCAGTTACTGAAAATATTTTATTAGAAGCAACATCATTAGGGATAGGGTCTTGTTGGTTAGGAGGATATCCTGATTTAGAAAAGACTGGCAAAGAAAAAGAAATATTAGGAATACCTGAAGAATATAAGCTATTTTGCACAATCTCTCTTGGCTATCCTGCAGAAGAGAGAAAACCAAATGACAATTATTATCCAGAAAAAGTGCATTATGAAAAGTTTTAAATTGAACATAAAAAAGCAGATAAAATATTTATTTTACCTGCTTTTTTACTATTTTTATATATATTATGACATTATACTATTTGCAATTGGATATCCTATAAATGATGCAATTAAAATAATTATAATCATCATTAAGAATCCATATTTTAGCAATTTTGAAGAATCAGTCCAACCAGATGAGCCTGCTACTGCAACGTAAGGCATTGCTGGTGGAGCAGCTGAACCAGTTGAAGCAATTAAACCAATGATTGCTGTAATTGCTGCAGCGCTTATGCTTCCAGAAGCTAAAGCAGCTGGTACTGCAATTGTTGGAACTAATTGAGCTGTAACCATGTGTGAAGAAACATTTGATTGTAAGCCAGCCCATAAAGCAAATAGTAATATTAATAATATTGGAGCTAGTCCGTTTGTAATTGGCTGAATAGAAGATGATAGAAATGTTGTAAGTCCTATATCACTATTAGTCATTGCTGCACCTAAAACAAGTGTAGCTGAAACCATTATAATACTTGGCCAAGAAACACCTTTAACCATTGCATCATTTAGACTGATTAGTGGTTTCTTTTCATATTTGAATATTGATAATAGTATTATGCCAAGTAATGGTGGCATTGCTGTGCCAAAATCATCTATCCATGTAAATAAGTTTGAAATCCAAGCAACTGAGCTGCCTTTTAATAAGCTTGGAAGAATCCATAATGCAATAACAAATATAAATACTCCAAGTATAGTTTTTTCACCCTGTGTAGCTGTTGGAATTTCTTTTTTCATTTTGTCAAATTCATTAGATTGTAAATTTAATCCTTTTGTAGAAGGATTCATTAAAAATCTAAATACTAACATCATTGCTGCAAATATTAAGATGCCTGTTGGTATTGCAAATAACATATATTGTCCGTAATTAATAGTTGCCCCTGTTAAGCTTTGATATACGTTCATTGAAAGTACAGGGAATACGTGTGCGATAGGGGTCATTCCTGAAGATAAACTTGTGCAGAATACTAGTCCTATCATTAACATAGACGCATATTTATCGCCTTTTTTAAGTCCTAAAATGTTATATATTTCTTCTAATATAGGTAATATAACAAAGTATAAAACTGATGGAGACATAAATAATCCTATTATAATAACTGCTGCGAAGAAGCAGAAAGCGAATCTCCAAGGTGATTTTCTTGCAAATTTACTTGTTACAAATCCTAATGCAATTTTTCTTACATATCCTGTTTGAGAGAATGCATAAGTAAACATAAATGTAAATAGTAAAAATGCAAAAGTAGAATTACCAAATGAATTCTTAAGCACATAGTCCATTCCTAGAGAAGGAACAAGTGCAAGTGCTAATAAACAAAGTAAGCTTGGCCATCCAATGCCTATAGTAATCCACAAAAATAAGATTGCTATAAAGATACCCAAAACTTTCATACCGTCAGCACTTAAATTTGCTGGGGCAGGAGCTAAGAAGAAAATAAGCATAATTAAAATTGCGATAATTGTAAAAATGAATTGCTTTTCATTTTTAGTCATTAATTTCTTTTTTTCTTTACTTTCATCCATTTTAATCTTTCCTTTCCTTTAATCATTTGTAATTTATTTAAAAAACGTTAATAACTAAGTAATATAGTCTATAATTAAGGCTATTTTTATATAATAGAGCATAAGATAGTAATATTAAGTTAAATTAAAGCTCCTTGTTTTAATAGTTCTTCTTGAACTTTCTTTACATCATAAGATTCATTATTTAGTGTTAATGCTGCTGCAACACCTGCTGCTTGACCTGTTGCAAATCCAGTTCCCATAACTCTTACAGAACCTAAAGCTAGTGAATCTGTAGATATTGTTCTACCAGCAGCCCATAAGTTTTTAGCATCTCTAACTTTTAAGCAGCCAAGTGGAATTGAAAAATATTCATTATCTGGTATATGAGTGTAAGTAATGTTTGTGTTACTTTTATGAATTTCTGGGCTCCAAGCACCTCTAGCTATACTATCATCAGATTTTGGAGCTGTAATAATTTCTTCGCCTTTAAGCATTTTGTCTCCTATAATTCTTCTAGCTTCTCTTATACCAATAGCAGGACCAGAAGATGAGATGATAATATCTTTAAATCCATCCATATACTGTTGGAAAGCTCTAACATAAGCATTTACTTGACCTCTTAAATCAATTTCAGCTTTTGTCATAGTTTCTGCAGATAAGTCTGACAAAACTGTACTTGGAATTGTGCAGTATCCATAAGTCTTATCTGGAATTTTTACAATTAAGCCAGTTTCTTTTCTTATTGATATGCCAGCTTCTTTAGCTTTTTTCAAAGCCGCTTCTATGTCTGATTTTATTATTTCTCTTGCAGGCATGTTATCAATTCTAAAAGGTAGGGAAGACTGTTGTACATTACCGTTTTCGTCACCCCAGTTAGTTTTTATTCCTGCAAAATGTACTAAATTAGCATTTCCTGAAGCATCAACAAAAGCTTTTGCTTTTATTGTAAAAGTTCCCTCATCATCTGTACATTTAATTTCTTCAATAGTTCCGTTGTTATTTACAACTTCATACATCTGAGAATGAAGATAATATTCAACAGAGCTTTCTTGTAACATTTCATCCATAACAAGTTTTACATATTCAGGATTAAATGAAACTGAAACATTTCCTGTAGATTTTGAAGGTCTTGGATGAATATTTGTACCATAAGCTTCTAGTTTTTTTAGAACTTCACCTCCAACTCCTTGTACAACTTGATCATAATTTTCACCTCTAGTAAAGAATCCACAATAAGCAGTTACTTGCGAATTAGTTGCTTGTCCACCAAAATATGGGTTCCTTTCTATAAGTACTGTTTTTGCACCGGCTCTTGAAGCTCCAATAGCTGCAGCAACACCTGCGGCACCTCCGCCAAGAACGGCAACATCACATTCAATTTCTCTTTGCATATTTTTACCTCCTTTTATAATTTTTATACAAAAATATATTCATATTATAGCACTTTTTGTTTTATTTTAACCATTTGTAAATAAAATGTAATAGTTTTGAAAAGAAATTGAAATATATTATTTATATGATTCAATATCATATTGTTGTAAATTATCAAAATTTATTATTATGCATTTGGTATAATTATCATTAGAAGGTTTTCCAATTTCTTTAATTTTTAAACTAGCTTTATATTTATTTAAAGTATCAAAAATGTTCATAAATCCCATTCCAGTACCACCACTATCCTTGTGAGTAGTGGCAGGCTTTTTACCAAGTTTAGCTAATGTGGCGGTTTCAAATTCTATACCAGAATCATATACATATACGCTATAACAATTATCTATTAGACCTAGTTTAACTAAGATGCTGCGATTAGTACTTTCAGCTGGCAAATGATTTACAGCGATTATTGCATTTTTTATTAAATCTGCTAAGAGAATTTGTAAGTCTTCTTTAGAAATGAAGTTATTTATAAAGTGAAATATGTTTCCGTTTATTTGCACATCAAAAATTATGTTGCTCTTAATACATTCTGATTGCATATAATTTAGAAGGTTGTCTATTTCGGGAATTTCGGTTTTGGCCAATTCTGCTTGATGAGTTTTGCTGGCATATTCGTTTTTTATTTTCTTAAGTTTACTTGCAATTTCTATTTCTGAGGCAGTTTCGTTTTGCATCATTAGCTCGTTTAGCCTATATTCAAGTACTTTTTGTTTATGTGCAATGGAATGACTAGCTTTGCTTAGTTCTAAATTTTCTTTTTCAAGTTTTTCAATGTCTTGCTTTTTGCTTTCTAATTCAGCTTTTGTATCGTCAAGGTCTTTTATCAGTAACTTTTGCTTGTAGTACATGGTTAATGTCTTCTGGATGGTGACAAAAGTGATGATGGAAAAGACGATGAGCCCAAAGAATAAATTAGTCGTTAGTGACAAATTAAAGTTGTTTAGCACAATGAATGTAAAAATTATTATAATGCTAATACTTAATATTATTATATCAAAATAGTCATCTTTGATATGTTTTTGCAAAAAGTTAATACCATTTTTTAATCTTTTCATTTTAAATATGAAACATATTAATGTAGAATATATTGATATAATAAATAGCAAATTAAAGATATCATTTTTTATTATTAGTAATTTACTTATAAAATATGTTATTGTTAAAGCTATAAAAAATAATATATAATTTAACACTAAACATATAATTGTTACCAAAAGTGAATATCCTAATTTAGTTTTAGTAATATGAGAACTAAAAATTCCTAAAAATAAAATTAGACAAAATATACTATTAAAAGAATTTGTATTATATTTTACAATACCACAAATTATAGAAATAATTAGTGCTGAAAATATATTACTTATTAATAAATGTTTTGTTACATTGCTTCTGTAATTAATTATTTTTTGGAAAGTATATGCAGTATAAAAGCTAATAAAGAACA
>CALXJQ010000049.1 GCA_944388665.1 uncultured Clostridia bacterium | reverse complement strand
TTGTCAATTCAATTATTAAAATTTTAAAAAATTATCATAAGAAGTTTAAAGTTTACACAAACTTTCCGATATACTCGCCAAAGGAACGTCCCCAAAGTTCATTAACTTTAAACAAGCAAGAGGCCTCTAAACGAGGCACTCTGTTTTATTTAATTCAAAGAGGTTCTTCAAAAATTTGTGGAGTCCTCTGCATGAATAACTTTAAATAATCAATAACCGAACGCTTAGAAATTTCACTTTTACATATAATATCAAAATTAGCAATAACATTATTATTTGAAACTATTTTAATATAACCTAAAATTTCATCTTTATGCACAGGTGCAATCAAATTAGTATTTAAAAAACTTTCTGTTGTTATGTTTCCCACGAGGTCCTTTTTTATTGGTAAAATAGGAGTATCTATATTGCTAATTTCAAAGCTAATTTTATTTGATATGCCTTTATCTACAAAGAAACTAGAGCTATATTTGTTCCTTAACGTAGAAAGCTCTTTATCTGCAATTTCTTTTATATTTACATATTCGTAATTTTCAAAAGCATATTCGATTAATTTTATACTATCTTGAGTTCTAAAATTTTTAGTATCAGCGCCAAGCACTACACAGATAATATCCATATCACCTCTTTTGCAGCTACTTACAAGGCATCTGTTGGCTCCATTTGTAAAACCAGTTTTTACACCATACACACCATTTAAATTGCCAAGTAGCTCATTTGTGTTTGTTAGAGCTTTTGGATAGCCATTTATGGTAATGGTATAATTTTTAGTACCAACGATTTTGGCAAAAGTAGAATTCTGTAAAGCGTAGTCAGTAATTAACGCTAGTTCATAAGCAGTAGTATAATGACCGTCTGAATCTAGTCCATGAGGAGATTCAAAATGAGTATTTTTTAAATTTAGTTCTTTGGCTTTCTGATTCATTAATTCTGCAAATCCTTCTATACTCCCTCCAACTGTTTCAGCGAGTGCTACAGCCGCATCATTTCCTGAACGTAAAAGCAAGCCATAAAGCAAATCATGAACTGTAATTTTATCACCAGTTCTAAGGCCCAAACGAGACCCTCCAGTTCCTGCAGCCTTTTTAGAAACGGTTATTTCTTTATTCAAATCATAATTTTCTATAATAACAATAGCAGTCATAATTTTAGTCGTTGAGGCCATTTTTACTTGTTTATTTTCATTTTTCCCAAATAAAATAGTTTTGCTTTTCCTATCTAATACAACGCACGAACGTGAATTAATATCAATATCTTCAATATTATTTTCTGTATCTTTTCCAAAACTCCAATTAGATAGGAGAAATATGCAAATAGCAAAAGTGAAAATAAATTTTTTGAACTCAATTTTCATATTATTTATGCCAGTAATCCTTTACGGATTAGCCCTTTCTATTAATTTTATACAGTAAATTATATTAAGAAAAAAAATAATTATGCAAAAAAAATAAAATTATGTAAATGTCTTGAAAAAAACATAAAAATGTAATATAATTGTAATGTAGGACTTAAAACCGAAAAGGTATTTTCCGTAAAGGCTTAAGTCAACTGAAAGATATGGAGTTTAAAAAACTTTATATCTGAGAAGGGAATGATATTAAAAATGGATGTTAAAAAGAAAATTCGTAATTTATTAATGATTATTATATCTTTAGCTGTAGTATTGTTCATGCAAAGTCGTGTGTATGCTCAAACAGCCACGACACCTTTATACTTTGGTATAACAGAGCTTATGGGCAATGACACTCCTGCTATGGGTTATGCTATAGGAAATCCAACAGCAGAGGATGGAGCTAAGATTTGGAACATAGTACAATATAGCACATCAACTTCAAATGACCCAACGCAAGTAAATGCATTTTGCGTAAAGTCAGGAGTTGGCTTCTCTGATACAAGAAAACGTGCAAAATATGATTTGTATTTTGACATGAAAACAGAAAGAGAAGAAATAGCAAAACAGAATGATACTTTAAGCTCAATAGTAGAAGGAACAGTGCCAAGTGATAATGGTGATGTTAGTAAATATGATGCATTACTTGCAGCAATTGATATGCTATATTTACCAGGTCAATCTCCAGAATCACAAAAACAAGACTTGTTAGACGCAATTATAAATTATGCAAAACAATCAGATAGCGGATATACTGCTTATGTTGAGTTAATGCAAGCATATCCACTAACTGATGACGATATCAAAGCAGTAGAGCAAGCTGCATTGTGGTATTTTACAAATTATGATGAGGATAATGGAAAGTATGATAAAACAGATGATAAAGGTTGGTTATATTATACTTTAAATAGCATGACTTATAGCAATTTGGCTGACTATATACCAGATGGCCAAAGACCACAAGCAGGTGCGGGTCAAGCAAGAAGTTATCAAGCAGAGATTTTATATAATTACATAATTAGAGAAGCTAAAGCAAATGCACATAACTATTCTGATTCATCTAGCACAAGTGCTGGTGCACCAGCAGTAGTTAATACAACAAGCTTACAATCTGAAGAACAAGACAATAATTATATATTAGGCCCAATTAACATTTCTGAAAATGAAGAAAGTTCTATACCTTATACAATTGATTTTGTTGTTGAAAACGAAGGAACAGAAATAAATAATTATACTTTATTAGATAGCAATAAAAATGAAGTGCCAGAGGGTACGACAATAAAAGATTTAGTTGGTCAGGACTTCTATATTTCAGTGCCTAAAGATTCAGCAACTAATATCAGTATTGATATTACTATAAATTATAGTGATACAAAGATTACTTTATGGGCATCAAGTACAAACAGTGCAGAACAGCCAATAGTTCTTATAGAAAAAGAAGATGAATCAGTACCAACTCATTTAACATTTACGCCTGAAGAGCAACCAGAGCAGCCAACATTTGACTTAGCATTAAGAAAATACATAACAAAAGTAAATGGAAGTGAATTGACTGGGGCAGACTCAAGAGTACCAAACATTGATGAAAGCACATTACAATCAGAAACCACAGCAACATATAAACACAAAAAAGACCCAGTTCCAGTAGCTACAGGCAATGTAGTAACATATAAACTTACAATTTATAATGAAGGTGAAAAGGCAGGAAGAGCAACCAAAATAGTAGACCAATTACCAACAGGATTGAAATTTAATAGAGTTGTAAGTGGAAACTTTGAATTGGAAAGCTATGATGAAGATACAAATAGATTAGCATTAAAAAGAATAGATGGAAATACAACCAACTTACCAGCATATAGCCAAGGCAACTTGAGCTCTGAAACAATAGAAATTGAATGTGAAGTTACAGCAACACCTGATACAAGTTCAGATAAAGTTTTAACAAATGTTGCATGGATATCAGAAGAAATTGATGAAGACGGTACAGTAATAACAAATCAACCAGGGGCAGACAGAGACTCAGAGCCAGCTACAACTCCTGATGTAAATAAAGATAATATGGAAAATTATGAAGGAAGCGATAATAAATCAGATTTAACTGATTCTGATTATTACTACAAAGGCCAACAAGATGATGATGACTTCGAAAAATTGGTAATACCACCACAACCAGGAGAAGAAGAAGGTCAATTTGACTTGAAGCTAATAAAAAGAATTGTTGCAGTAAATGACCAAAATGTGCCAGAAAGAATTGAAAGTGTAGATGTAAGTAAACTAAATATTGAAGAAACAACTGCAGAATATAATTTAAACAAAGATCCAGTTCCAGTAAAAAAAGGTGATATAGTAACTTATACATTTAGAATTTACAACGAAGGAACAATCGATGGATATGCAAGTGAAATTACAGAGGATGTGCCAGAAGGCTTAGAATTTTTGTGGTCAGAAAAACAAGGTGAGGAATTGGCAAATGATTCAGATTTAACAGATGCTGAAAAAGAAGCAATAGAATTTAATCAAAAATATCTATGGGGTAACTTCCAGTATAATGATGCTGGTGACAAAATAATACAAATATCAACTGATTACTTGTCAAAAGAAAATGAAACAACCCCTGGAGAAAATTTAATACCAGCCTTTGGAGAAAATGATGGTACAAAAACAGAAGCAGACCTTTCATACAAAGAAGTATCAGTAAAATTCAAAGTTGTTGCAGATAACATTTCTGGAAATGTAATAAGAAATGAAGCAGAAATTTCAGATGATTCTGATGAAGATGGTAATCCAGTAGACGATAGAGATTCAAAGCCAGAGGAATGGGTTAAATATGAAGATGATGAGGACTATGATAATGTTACATTAGAAACACAATCATTTGACTTAGCACTAAGAAAATTCATTATAGCAGTAAGCAAAGATGAACAAGTTAATGATGACGAATATTTAAAAAATGACGATGGTTCATATACAAGAGAACCAGTAGTTGACACAAGCAAATTAAATACAACAGATGAAAATGGAAACATGATAACAACAGCAATATATAATCATACAAAAGAGCCAGTTATAGTGCAAACTGGAGACTTGGTAGTATATATGTTAAGAGCATATAATGAAGGAGATATGGATGGCTATGCAGCAGAAATAAAAGACCATTTACCACCATATTTAGAATTTGTTGATAATGATTTTAACGAACAATACGGATGGACTGCATCAGAAGACGGCAGAACAGTAACTACAACATATTTAGCAGATGAATTAATACCAGGAGCTCAAACAGCAGAAGATGGAACAATTACATTGTCATATAAAGAAGTACCAATTATGTGTAGAGTAACAGATGAAGCTATACCAAGTCAAAACATCACAAACATTGCAGATATCACAAAATACGAGGACGAAAACAAGAATCCAGTAATAGATAGAGATTCTACAGAAGATAATGTAGAATTGCCAGATGATGAAGATTTACCAGGATACAAAGATGACGAAAACGGCGACTACATCCCAGGACAAGAGGATGATGACGACTTTGAAAAAGTTGTAGTAAAAACATTTGACTTAGCATTAAGAAAATGGGTAACACAAGCAATAGTAATAGAAGATGGAAATCAAACAATAACAGAAACAGGACATCAACCTTATGATGACCCAGAACAAATAGTAAAAGTCGAAATTCACAGAAAGAAAATCAACAGCACAACCGTAAAATTCAGATACTCAATAAGAGTAACAAATGAAGGCGACATTGCTGGTTATGCTACAGAAATAAAAGACTATGTGCCAGAAGGATTAAAATTTGTTGCTGAAGATAATCCAGGCTGGACAGACTTAGGAAACAATGTAATATCAACTAATTTATTAGCAGATAAATTATTACAACCAGGTGAATATGCAGACGTAGAAGTAGTATTAACATGGATAAATGGCGATGACAACATGGGAGTAATGGAAAACACAGCAGAAATCTCAGAAGATTATAACGACTATGACATTCCAGACAAAGACTCAACGCCAGATAATCAAAAAGAAGGAGAAGACGACATAGATGATGCACCAGTAATGTTATCAGTAAGTACAGGTCAGGTAAGAATTTACTTTACATTAGGATTTATCATACTATTTACAATAGCTGGAGGAATCATATTAATTAAAAAATACGTATTATAGATGCTTTTGGGGACGGAGGAAAAAAACATCCTTAACCTTAAAAACAAAAAATGAACTTTGGGGACGTTCCTTAAAGTTCATTTTTAACTATTGCCAAGGGGATGTTTTTTTCCTCCGTCCCCAAAAACACCCTCTAAAATTTTTGAAGCTTTTAGGTTGCAAAAAAAATCATTATGTAGTAAAATTAAAATGATTGATAAAGAAAAAAAGTAATTATCAAAAGGGGCGAGATAAATAGCAAAATGGAAGAAAATTTAGCTGAATTAACAAAAAAAGTAGAAACAGAAATAGCGCCAATTTTTAAAAAGATAGATGAGGTTTGTTATAAAAATAGCAAAAAAGTATTAGAAGCGTTTCAAGAATGTAGGCTACAAGAAAATCATCTTAATTCTTCTACAGGTTATGGCATAGATGAGCCAGGAAGAAATAAAATAGAAGAAATTTATGCTAAAATTTTTAAAGCAGAAGATGCACTAGTAAGGGTGCAACTTATTTCTGGAACTCATGCTTTGGCAGTTACTTTGTCAGCATTGTTGAGGCCAGGAGATACGATGTTAAGCATTACTGGGAAACCTTATGATACATTACAAACTGTTATAGGGATTGGGGCAGAAGAGAGTGAAAGTTCTTTAAAAAAATTTGGAATAGGATATGAAGAAATAGATTTAGTGAACAATGATTTTGATATAGAGGCAATAAAAAAAAGACTAAGTAAAAAAGATATAAAGCTTGTTGAAATTCAGAAGTCAAGAGGTTATTCAACTAGAAAGAGTTTGACAAATGACAAGATTGAAATGGCAATTAAAGCGATTCGAGGAGTGAACAGTGATGTTATAATAATGGTTGACAATTGCTATGGCGAGTTTGTTGAAGAAAAAGAACCAATAGAAATAGGTGCAGACATTGCAGTAGGTTCTTTAATGAAAAATCTTGGCGCTGGTATTGCAACATCTGGAGCTTATATTGTAGGAAATAAAAATTTGATTGAGTTATGTGCTGAAAGACTTACAGCTCCGGGAATTGGTAAAGAAATAGGACCTTCATTAAATCAAAATCCATTGTTAATAAAAGGTTTATTTTTTGCACCGCAGGTAGTTGCTGGTAGCATGAAAACAGCTGTATTTGCAAGTAGAATTTTAGAAATTTTAGGTTATGATGTAGAGCCTAAGTACAATGAACCTAGAGGAGATATTGTGCAAACAATAAAATTAAACACTGAAGAAAATTTAATTAAATTTTGCCAAGGAATTCAAAGAGGTTCGCCAATAGACTCTGATGTACTACCATATCCGAGTCCAATGGGTGGCTATGAAGACAATGTTATTATGGCAGCCGGTACATTTACACAAGGGTCAACAATTGAACTAAGTTGTGATGGCCCATTAAGAGAACCATATATCGCATATATGCAGGGAGGACTTACTTATGATTATGGAAAACTGGGTATATTAAAAGCGATAGAGTATATAAGAAACAGATGAAAAAATATGAATTGGGGGAAGAATGATGATTATAATTGCTATTTTATTAATTCTTATAATATTAATAACTTTAATATTAATATTTGGAGGTAGAAGTGAAAGAAAACTAGAAAAAGAAAGAATTAAGGAACAAAAGCAAGCAGCCAAGCAAGAAGCTATCATGATGAAAGAAAAAGTAAAAGAAGAAAAAAGAGAAAAAAATTACACAGAAATTTTAAAAAATGTGAGTGAATTAGAGCAAAATATGCCTAAAACAAAAAATAAATCTAGTGTTTCAGAAAAACCTGAGAAAAAAAGAGCATTAACAGAGATAGAAAAACAAGCACTACAAAAAGAGCAGGCTGCAAGTCAACAAGTAGATGTTAAAAATGAGACTACAGCGCCAAAACAAGAGGAAGAGAAGAAAGAAGAAAAAAAGGAAAAATCAGAAAAAACAACAGATGTAGGTTCAAAAAGTATATATGAAGATTATATAAATGATAAAGACTTTGCGCTAAATGGTGATTTTAATTACGATTTAATTAATGGTGGAAAAACAATTGATCACATGAGAACAGAAAAAGATGAAGTGGAAAGTATTAAAAAGGCTAATGAAAAAATAGATAAATCTGATGTTCAGTTTTTCTTTGATGATTTTACTGAGGGTGCTAAAACTGAAGAAAAAACTGAAAATCATCAAGGTTATTTAAATGAAGAAACTGATGATAATGAAGCTGTACAAGGAAAAGACAAAGAGGCTAAAGGGGTTAAAGAAGCTAAAGAGGCAAAAGAAGCTAAAGAAGTTAAAGAGGCAAAAGAAATTAAAGAGGCAAAAGAAGCTAAAGAGGCAAAAGAAGCTAAAGAGGCAAAAGAAGCTAAAGAACCTAAAAAGCCAGCAAGTAAAAAAAGAAGTACAACTTCAAAAACAAAAAAGACAAGCACAACGAGGACAACTACTAAGAAAATAACTACAACCAAAAAAGGAGTAAGTAAAGATAAAAAATAAAATGAAAGTAATAGTAATAGGCGGAGGGCCAGCTGGAATGATGGCTTCCATAAAAGCAAAAGAAATGGGCTATGATGTGCTGCTAGTAGAAAAGATGCAGTCACTAGGAAGAAAATTATTAATAACAGGTAAAGGAAGATGTAATATTACATCTTCTTTAGATATTTCGGATTTTATTAAAAATACGCCAGGAAATGGTATGTTTTTATATAGTTGTTATAATAATTTTACTAATAAAGATATAATTGAATTCCTAAAAAAAGAAGGCTTACAGGTAAAAGAAGAAAGGGGAAATCGTATATTTCCTGTTACAGATAAATCTATTGATGTTTTAAAGTGCTTCGAAAAAAAGATAAAAGAACTAAAAATTCCTGTAATGTACAATACCAAGGTAGAAGAAATAATGTGTGCGAATAAGCAGGTAGTAGGAGTAAAAACACCGGAAAAAGTATTAAAAGCAGATAAAGTTATTTTAGCGACAGGGGGAAAAAGTTATCAGGCTACAGGTTCTACAGGTGATGGTTATATTATGGCAAAAAAGCTAGGACATAGCATAACACCAATTAAACCTTCATTAGTACCACTAGAAGCGATAGATGTTGATACTTGCAAAGAATTACAAGGTTTAAGCTTAAAAAATGTTAGTATAAAGTTTATAGATAAGTCTACAAATAAGTGTATTTATAATGACTTTGGCGAGATGTTATTTACCCATTTTGGAGTTTCAGGGCCAATTATATTAAGCGGCTCAGCACATCTGGTGAGATACAAAAATATTGAACAAAAATTAGCTAATGGAGCGATTATTTTAGAAATAGATTTAAAGCCTGCATTATCTGAAGATAAGCTTAATGATAGAATTTTAAGAGATTTTAATGAAAGTAAAAATAAAATGTTTAAACATAGTTTAGACAAACTGCTACCACAGAAATTAATACCTGTAGTAATTCAAAAAAGTCGAATCCAAGCAGATAAAAAAGTAAATGCAATAACACGAGAAGAAAGATTAAATTTAGTTCAATTACTAAAAAACTTTACTATAGTAATAAAGGGATTTAGAGGAATAAATGAAGCAATTATTACAAGTGGAGGCATAAACATAAAAGAAATAAATCCTAAAACAATGGAATCTAAATTAATCAAAGGCTTATATTTTGCAGGAGAGATTATCGATGTTGATGCATATACTGGGGGATTCAACTTGCAAATTGCGTACTCTACTGGTTATACAGCAGGTATGTGTATGGAATAAGGAGGTCTTCGTGAAAGAATTTGTAACAATTAAGCATGATGTAAAAACAGAACTTACTGAGAAAAAATCAAAGTTTATAGCAAACTTTTTTTATGTGGAAAATATGGAAGATGTACAAAAAAATATAAAAAATATTCAAAAAGAATACTATGATGCTAGGCATAATTGCGTAGCATATAGAGTGCTAGATGATGGTAATTTAATTGAGAGGTTTAGTGATGATGGAGAACCTTCAGGAACAGCTGGAGCCCCAATGCTAGACATTTTGCAAAAAAAACAGTTAATTAATGTTTTAATTATTGTTACAAGGTATTTTGGTGGCATTTTACTTGGAACAGGAGGCTTAGTCAGGGCATATACAGAAAGTCTGTTAAATGCTATAAATGCAACAGAATTGGTGGAAAAAGAACTAGGCCAAGAAATGCAAATAGTATTAAACTATTCAGAATTCGAAAATTTTAAATATTATTGTAAAATTAGTAAAATAAAAATACTAGATATTAAATATTTTGAAAATATTACATGCAAAATAGAAGTGAACGAAGAAAAAAAGGCTAAATTATTGAAAGATTTTGCAACAAAAAATATAAATTTTATAAAAATGCAAGAGATAGCAAGAAAATATATAGAAAAACAGTAATTAAAGCACTGTTTTGTAAAAAAAATGAACATGAATGTATAATAAAATCGCCTTTTCATAAAAACTTGGAAAATATTTACATATTATTATTGATTTTTCTCGAAAATAAGAATATAATCAAAATGTAAAAAATTTACAGAAGAAAATATGAGGAGGAAAAATATGAAAGAAAAAGTAAGCATATTAGTGGCAGATGATAATACAGATTTCAGCCACACACTATCAACCTATATCAACACACAAGAAGACATGGAGGTTATTGCAATAGCTAAAGATGGGAATGAAGCTGTAGATATGATAACTACAACATCACCAGATATAGTTTTATTAGATGTGATAATGCCTCATTTAGACGGTTTAGGAGTTTTGGAAAAATTGAATGCAATGAAATTAGAGAAAAAACCTATATGCATTATGTTATCAGCAGTAGGACAAGACAAAATAACGCAAAGAGCTATATCTTTAGGTGCAGATTATTATATCGTAAAACCATTTGACATCGAATTATTAATTCAACGAATAAGAGATATTAAATTCTTTAAGCCAACACAAAATAATAAAACAATAGGGGCTAACCTTGCAATTGCAAGAGAAGGCAAGCAGTACATAGAACTTTCAAATGATGTTAAAAAGAAGGAAAACCTTGAAGCATTAGTAACAAACATAATTCATGAAGTTGGAGTACCAGCACATATTAAAGGATATCAATACTTACGAGAAGCAATAATAATGGTAGTAAATGATATTGACGTAATAAATCAAATTACAAAAAGTTTATATCCAAAAATTGCTCATAAATTCAATACAACTCCAAGTCGCGTAGAACGAGCAATTCGTCATGCTATTGAAGTAGCTTGGGGAAGAGGCCAACAAGAAGTCGTAGAAAGCATTTTTGGTTATACCATTTCTGCTGCAAAAGGTAAACCAACAAACAGCGAATTCATCGCAATGATAGCTGACAAGCTACGCCTTGAATTAAAGAGTGCATAAGATTTTAGCAAACCTTAGGAACAGAAGAAATACAGAAAATTGGAAATTCTCACTCATTGCAATAAACAGTATGAAAAGCGAAATAGATTAAGTGAAAAATCTTCTATCAATGCAATAAATCAATTTAATATAATGCAATAAACTTTCAAGATTTATTGGTCATTATTTTAGTATGTTTATTAAA
>CALXJQ010000048.1 GCA_944388665.1 uncultured Clostridia bacterium | reverse complement strand
GAATTTGAAAAAAAATTCAAAGTGCTAGTAAAAGAAATGTTTAGCTACATGGACGTAGGCGAAAACACAGCCGAAAACTTCTATCACGCATTCGTCTTAGGAATGCTGGTAGGGCTAAAAGACAGCTACTACGTAAACTCAAACCGAGAATCTGGCTTCGGTCGCTACGACATAATGCTAGAGCCCAAAGACAAAAACGGCAACAGCTTCATAATGGAATTCAAAGTAATGGAAGACATGGAAGAAAAAACACTTGAAGATACCATAGAAAATGCCAAAAAACAAATAGAAGAAAAAGGTTATGAAGAAAACCTACGTGAACGTGGCTTCACACACATAACAAAAATGGTATATGCATTCCATGGAAAACAAGTAGAAATGCGAGTATTTTAAAAAATTGCCACCAGGGACGTACCTTATTTGCCTGATTTCTGGTACAATTAATGGCGAAGACAACACAGCAACAAACATCTTTGAAGTTCATTTTTACGATGTATAAAATTTGCAAAATCCGGGAAAAATTTATAAGAAATGATAATAGGAAGGAGCAAATTTTATGGATTGTTTAATAAACAAATTAAATGACTTTTTGTGCAATTTAAATGTTTTCTATCGTAAATTGCAAAATTATCACTGGAATGTGGTAGGAAAGGACTTCTTTGTAGTACACAGCAAATTAGAGGAATACTACGATGAAATTAATAAGCAAGTGGACGAAATTGCTGAACACATATTAGTTTTAGGTGGCCAACCTTTGGCTAGAATGCAAGATTATTTAGAAAAGGCAGAAATCACTGAAGCAGAAAATATGAAAGTAAAAGATGACTTGGTATTTAAAAACATAACGAAAGATTATGAAACTCTATTAGGAAATTGCATTAAAATAAAAGAAGAAGCTGATAAAACTAACAACTATGCAACATCTAGTTTAATTGATGAATATATATTGGATTACTCTAAAAAACTTTGGATGTTAAAACAAATGCAAAGTTGTTAAAAAGATAAAATTGCCATTGGGGACGTACCTAAATGGCAATTTTTTGCCAAAAAGGTACGTTCCTCTTGGCAAATTTTTAATTTTCACAAAAAATTCACAAAGAAAATTAGCAGAAGGTATTGACAAGTGCTAAAAATGGGTATAATATATAGAAAGTTAGCAAACAAAGCATAAGAGTGCTAAAGAAAAACGGCAAAAAGGGCACTAAAAGAGGTGAAAAAATTGTGGATGATAGGAAAAAGAAGGTATTGCAAGCAATAGTAGAGGAATACATAAACACAGCAGAACCTGTCAGCTCAAATGCTTTAACCAAAAATCATGGATTAAATTGTAGTAGTGCTACTATTAGAAACGAAATGGCGGACTTAGAAAAAAGTGGATATCTGGATAAAACACATACATCAAGTGGAAGAATACCGTCAGAAAAGGGATATAGATATTATGTGGATGAATTACTAAATGATTCGGACATTAGTAAAGAGGAAATAAAGTATATAAGTTCAAAATTAGAGACAAAAGTAAATGAAATAGAGGACTTAACGAAGATTACAGCCAATACGATATCAGAAGTTACGCACTATACAACAGTTTCGATTGGACCTAGGCCTACAACGCAATTAATAGAAGAAATTAAATTTGTTTTGCTAGGTTCAAGGATGATTTTAGCCGTAATACTAACAGATTCAGGCTTAGTAAGAGAGACAATAATAAAGTTTGATGAAGATATAACAGAAAGACAAGTAGAAACTATGAACTATATGTTCAATAACAAATTAAAGCATCAGCCTATTGAAACTATAGATAGGCCACTGGAAGATTATTTATATGATGAAATGACATATAGTGTAAGAGTGATAAAGCCTGTTATTGAGCAATTGAAAAAAGTATTAGAAGAGGACAATAAGGTATACCTGGAAGGTGCCAACAAAGCTTTTGAATTGCCAGAATTTAATAGCCTTGAAGTGGCGAAAAATTTTATAAATATTTTGGATACAAAAGAACTTGTTTCAGAAATGCTAAATTCAGGTATTGCAGAAGACATAAATGTCTATATTGGTGACGAAAATCCTAAAGAAGAGCTAAGAGATTTTAGCGTAGTAACATTTAGACACAAGGTAAATGGAAAAGAGCTTGGAACAATAGGCATTATAGGGCCTAAAAGAATGGATTATTCAAAAGTAATATCTGTCATGAAATATATAAGTAAAAAACTAAATGAAGAATATAGCAAAACGACAGAGAAAGGAGAAAACAATGGAAAAAAACGAAGAAAAAAAGACAAACAAGAATGAAGAAATAGACAAAAAAGATGAGAAAACTGAAAATAATGAAAAAGCTACAAAGAATGTTGAACATAAAGATATGGTGCCAAAGCAAGATTATGATGAATTGGATGATAGGTACAAAAGAGTTTTGGCTGAATTTGAAAATTCTAAAAAGAGGCATAATAAGGAAAAAGAAAGCTTATATAGCTCAGTACTTGCAGATGTAGTTGAATCAATACTTCCAATATTAGATAATTTGGAAAATGCAGCAAAGGCTGAGACAAAAGATACAGAGTATAAAAAGGGCATAGAACTTGTTTTAAAGCAATTTAAGGATGTACTAAAGTCAAAAGGTGTAGAAGAAATTAAAACTGAGGGCGAAACCTTTGACCCAGCATATCATGAGGCTGTAAGCAGCATTCAAGATAAAAATTTGGGTGAAAAGGAAATAGCACAAGAGTATAGAAAAGGCTACAAAATAGGCAATAGGGTAATTAGACATTCAATGGTTGTAGTGGCAAATTAAAGTTAATAATTTTTTAAAAAAATAAAGGGAGGAATTTAAAATGGGAAAAATTATAGGAATTGACTTAGGAACAACAAATTCATGTGTAGCTGTTATGGAAGGTGGAGAACCAGTTGTTATACCAAATGCAGAAGGTAATAGAACAACACCATCTGTAGTAGCATTCTCAAAAAATGGAGAAAGATTGGTTGGACAAATAGCAAAACGTCAAGCTATTACAAATCCAGACAATACAGTAATATCAATTAAAAGAAAAATGGGTACAAACGAAAAAGTAGATATAGATGGAGAAAAATTCTCTCCACAAGAAATTTCAGCAATGATTTTGCAAAAATTAAAGGCAGATGCCGAAAATTATCTAGGACAAAAGGTAACACAAGCAGTTATAACAGTTCCTGCATACTTTAGTGACAGCCAAAGACAAGCAACTAAAGATGCTGGTAAAATAGCTGGACTTGAAGTTTTAAGAATTATAAACGAGCCAACAGCAGCTGCTTTAGCTTATGGAATGGATAAAGAGCAAGATCAAAAAATAATGATTTATGATTTAGGTGGTGGTACATTTGATGTATCTATCCTAGATATTGGTGATGGAGTATTCGAAGTTTTGGCAACAAATGGTAATACACATTTAGGTGGAGATGACTTTGACCAGAGAATAATTGATTACTTAGTTTCAGAATTCAAAAAAGAAAATGGAATTGACCTAAGTACAGATAAAATGGCAATGCAAAGGCTAAAAGAAGCTGCAGAAAAAGCAAAAATTGAACTTTCAGGAGTTCAAGAGACACAAATCAACTTGCCATTCATCACAGCTGATAGTACAGGTCCAAAACACTTGGATGTAAAATTAACAAGGGCTAAATTTGAAGAATTGATAAGAGATTTAATAGATGCAACCGCAGGACCAGTTAACCAAGCTTTAAAAGATGCAGGCTTAACTGCAAATGATATTCACAAAGTATTATTAGTTGGTGGTTCTACAAGAGTTCCAGCAGTTCAAGAGGAAGTTAAGAAAATTACAGGAAAGGAACCAGACAAAGGAATTAACCCAGATGAATGTGTCGCAATCGGTGCAGCAATTCAAGGTGGTGTATTATCAGGTGATGTTAAAGACTTAGTATTACTAGATGTAACACCATTATCACTAGGAATTGAGACTTATGGTGGAGTGTTCACAAAATTAATAGACAGAAATACAACAATACCAACTAAAAAATCACAAATATTCTCAACTGCAGCAGATGGTCAAACATCAGTTGAAATTCACGTATTACAAGGTGAACGTGAAATGGCTGCATACAACAAAACACTTGGTAGATTCCAATTAACAGGAATCCCAGCAGCACCAAGAGGAGTGCCACAAATTGAAGTAACATTTGATATAGATGCAAACGGTATAGTTCACGTATCTGCAAAAGATATGGCTACTGGAAATGAGCAAAACGTTGCAATTACTGCATCAACAAACTTATCTGACGAAGATATTGAAAAAGCTGTTAAAGATGCACAAGCTCATGCTGAGGAAGATAAAAAGAAGAAGGAAGAAATTGAAGTTAAGAATAATGCAGAAAGCTTAGTTTATAATAGTGAAAAGACATTGAAGGACTTAGGTGACAAGATTAGTGGAGAAGAGAAAGCAAAAGTAGAAACAGAAATTGATAATACTAAGAAAGCTCTTGAAACTAACGATACAGAAAAGATAAAAGCAGCAACAGAAAAATTAACAAAGGTATTCTATGATATGTCTGAACAATTATATAAAAATGCAAATCCAAATGGAGCACAAGGTGCAACAGGTACAGCTCAGGATGCTGGAGATAACCAAGGACCAAAGACAGATGCAAATGGAAATGTATATGATGCAGATTATAAAGTAGAAGATGATGGCGACAAAAAATAGAGATTAAGAAGGGATTTATGGTATGGCTAGTAAGAAAGATTATTATGAAGTATTAGGGGTTAGCAGGGATGCTTCAGAAGATGAGATAAAAAAGGCATATAGAAAGTTAGCCAAAAAATACCACCCTGATGCTAATCCGAACAATAAAGAAGAAGCAGAAGCAAAGTTCAAAGAAGTAAATGAAGCTTATGAGACGTTGTCAAATGCAGAAAAAAGAAGAATGTATGACCAATTTGGTGCAGATGGACCACAAGGCTTTGGCGGTGCAGGAGGACCTTTTGGTGGCCAAGGAGGTAGTCACTATTATTCTTATACAACTTCAGACTTTGGAGATTTTGGAGACTTAGGAGACATATTTTCATCTTTCTTTGGAGGAAGTTTTGGTGGCAGAAGTAGTTCAAAAAGGCAAAATGGACCACGCAAAGGAGCGGATTTGAATTATTCAACTACAATTACATTTGAGCAAGCATATTCTGGTGTCGAAAAAGAAATTATAGTTACCAGAAATGAAACTTGTGATGTATGCCATGGAACAGGAGCTAAGCCAGGAACTTCAGTTAGCAAATGTCAGATGTGTGGAGGAACAGGCCAAGTAACTGGAGTCCAAAACACAATATTGGGTCAAGTTCAAACTAGAAGAACTTGCCCAAATTGCCATGGTACAGGTGAAGTAATAAAAGACCCTTGTGAAAAATGTGGTGGAACAGGAAAAGTACGCAGACAGCCACGAATAAAAGTAAAAATTCCAGCAGGAATAGAAAATAACCAAACATTAATCTTACAAGGTCAAGGAGAAGCAGGGTATAAAGGTGGACCAAATGGAGATTTACTTATAACTATAAAAATCAAAAAACATAATATTTTCACAAGAGAAAAGAACAACGTACTATGTGAAGTGCCAATTACAATCACACAGGCTACTTTGGGAGCAGACTTAGAGATACCACTAGTTGATGGAACAAAAGAAACATACAGAATTCCAGAAGGTACACAAACAGGAACAAAATTTGTGATAAAAAATAAAGGCTTTAAATCAATAAATTCAAGCAACACTGGAGATCTTATCTTTACAGTTATAGTACAAACTCCAAAAAGACTAACAAAAGAACAAAGAGAATTGTTAACCCAATTAGCAAAAACAATGAATGAGCAACCTCCAATTAAAAAGAGAGGCCTATTCAATTGGGACTAATGAACTTTAGGGACGTTCCTTAAAGTTCATTTTTTAGATGTTTTTGGGGACGGAGGAAAAAAACATCTTTTTTCTTCTACTAAATGAACTTTAGGGAACGTCCCCAAAGTTCATTTTTCAGTATTGGCAAAATGTGAAAGCTGTGATAAAATTATATAAAATTTAAAATGGTGAAGTATATATGATGAAGAAAATTATAAAAGTAGTTGGAGTTTTAATTGTTACGATTATTTTGGTGACTTTGATGGTCTTGTCATATTATAAATTGGCTGATATTCAGTCAAAAATACCACAGAAAATGAAGGAAAATTACAATGTTGTGGCAAAGAGATTTATGGGAAGAAATGTATTTGTAATTTCGCATAGGCAAAATGAAGAAGAGAACAACCAAGATAATAAAAATATGGTGATTTTGTATTTTCATGGTGGATCTTATGTGGCAGAAGCAACTGAGCAACATTGGGAGTTCTTGGGGCAGCTAGTAGACGATACAGGTGCAACTGTTATTATGCCAGATTATCCGTTGGCACCAAAGTATACATATAAAGATGTTTTTGATATGGTTGAGCCGCTGTACAAGGAAATAGTGGATAGAGTTGATGCAAATAATTTAGTTATGATGGGAGATTCTGCAGGCGGAGGCCTTGCACTTGCACTAGAGGAGAAAATTGGTGGTGAAGAGTTGTATCCATTGCCAGAAAAGACTATTTTGATTTCACCTTGGTTAGATGTAAGGCTTATGAACCCAGAAGTCGATGAAGTGCAGAAAAAGGATAAAGAGTTAAATAAGGATATGCTAAGAGTGGCTGGAATTGCATATTCTGGAAACGATGGCATAAACAGCTACTTGGTAAACCCAATAGATGGGGATTTGTCAAAAATAAAAAATTTGACAGTCTTGACTGGTACGAATGACATTTTGAATCCTGATGCACACTTATTGCAGCAAAAAGCTGAGAGTCAAGGTATAAGCATTGAGTTAAAAGAATACGAAGGAGCTGGACATATTTGGATGATAGAGAAGAATAGTAGTCAGGAATTAATAGACCAAGGCTATAATGACATTATTAAAATTTTAAATGAACTTTAAGGAACGTCCCCAAAGTTCAAGGCGTGAAAAACGACAAATGCTTGTAATAAGCGAAAAAATTGATATGAACTTTAAGGAACGTCCCTAAAGTTCATAAGGAGGAAAAATGAAAAAAGATAAAAATAAAAAAATGAAATGGAGGAGACTAGACAATTCGGCTAAAATTTTTCCGATTTCGGCTGGAAGAAAATATAGTACGGTTTTTAGGTTATCAGTAGTGCTTGATGAAGTGATAGAGCCTAAAGTATTGCAAATGGCAGTGGAGCAGACGGTGGAAAAGTATAAGTCTTTTAAGGTAAGGATGAAATCTGGATTTTTCTGGTATTATTTAGAGGAGAATCCTAAAAAGCCAATAGTAAGAAAAGAAAAGGAATATCCATGCACGTATATTGATCCACGAAAGAATAATGGGTATCTTTTCAAAGTGACATATTTCGAAAGCAAAATTAATATAGATATTTTCCATTCTCTTACCGATGGAAATACTGGAACGACGTTTTTTAGAGAAATTGTGTATAAGTATTTAGAATTGAGGCATCCGAAGCAATTTGAAAATGAAGAAAGGAATTTGAGAAAGTTACATTATACTACAGAAGATAGTTATTTAAAGAATTATGATAAAAAAGCTAAGTCGAATGCATCTATGCAAAAAGCGTATAAGTTGAGGGGCAAAAAGATAAAGTTGGGTGCGATAAGTGCAATTCATGAGATTATAGATTTGGAAAGCTTAAAGAAGGAATGCGAAAGGGCAGATATGACGATTACGCAATATATGACTGCTGTATTGATTTTTTGTATTTATAAGGCAAATTATTTAAAGTATAGTAGTGGCAAGAGGAAAAGTGAGAGGCCGATAAAGGTCTGTATACCAGTAAATTTGAAAAAATATTTTCCATCAGAAACGATGTCAAACTTCTTTTCATATATAACTTTGGAAGCAAGTCTTGATAAATTAAGTGAGAATAATAATTTTGA
The DNA here is from genome assembly GCA_944388665.1 of uncultured Clostridia bacterium. Classification (GTDB taxonomy): domain Bacteria; phylum Bacillota; class Clostridia; order TANB77; family CAG-508; genus CAG-269. The sequence continues at coordinate 3,269 of CALXJQ010000048.1, read as the reverse complement.
AAAGATATTAAAATTTGTAAAGGATAGTTTTAAAGCAAAATTAAGAAAAGAAGAGATAATGAAAACGATGTCAGCAAATGTAAAACTTGGGACAAATTTTTTTATTAAAACAATCCCACTTTTGTTAAAAAAAATAATTGTTAGGTTAAGTTATATAGAAATTAGAAAGTACACGACAATTACATATTCAAATATCGGCAGGGTAGGTATAATTGGAAAATATAAAGAGTACATAAAATATTTTTTGATGCTAATAGCGCCTGAACCGGTTGAAAAAATAAAGTGTTCTAGCTGTACTTATGAAAACAAATTCGTGTTCACATTTACATCAATATTGCAGGACAATAGTATAGAAAAAGAATTTTACAAATTTCTTAAGCAAAGAAATATAAATGTTGAAATAGAAAGTAATGGTGTTTTAGATGATATATCCAAAGAGAATTAAAGCGAATAATAGAGACAAGATACTCTATGGCTTGTTGATGGGGTCAGTAGTGATTGCAATTCTTTTGGTAGTGATAAATAAAATTACAAGCCCAGGATTTCCATGGGCAGGGATTGCAAACTGCGGAATTATATATGCATGGGTTACAGTGATTTATTCAATGAATAGAAATACAAATATTGCAGGGCATATACTGGTGCAGGCAATTGCAATTTCGCTAATTACATTGTATATAGATTATAGACTGGGATTTAAAGGTTGGTCAATAGACATTTCGATACCGATAATAATAATTATCGCGAATATAATAATGTTTGTGTTGACGATAGTAAGCCATAAAAAGTATATAAAATATGCAATATATCAACTAATAATAGTGATTTTCAGTATGCTTCCAGGCATATTCATGGCGAAACACTTGACACATAATATAGTTTTAAGTATTGTGGCTAGCGCGATTTCGGCAGTAAACTTTATAGTAACATTGTGTTTGTGCGCCGGTGATGTAAAAGAGGCCATAGTAAGAAAATTTCATATATAAGATGTTTTTTTCCTCCGTCCCCAAAAACATCTTAGGAAGGAAAGAGAGTAAAATGAAAAATATTAAAGACTACAATTTAGATGATTTAAAAGAAGAACTAAAAAACTTAGGAGAGAAGCCATATAGAGCAGAGCAAATTTTCAAGTGGCTATATGATGAAAAGGTAAGGTCTTTTGACGAAATGACTAATTTATCAAAGGACCTAAGGGAAAAATTAGAACAAGAATATACAATGTGCAATTTTAATATATTAAAAAAGCAACAATCTAAAGATGGTACAATAAAGTATTTGTTTGATGTACTAGATGGAAATGCCATCGAGTCTGTTGTGATGAAATATCATCATGGAAATACATTGTGCGTTTCTTCGCAAATAGGATGCAAGATGGGGTGCAAGTTTTGTGCTTCAACAGGAATTGCATTTATTAGAAACCTTACAAGTGGTGAGATAGTAGAACAAATTATAGCAGCAGAGCAAGACACTGGAGAAAAAATTTCAAACGTAGTTTTTATGGGTATTGGAGAGCCATTAGACAATTATGATAATGTGGTAAAAGCTATAAGAATAATAAATAATCCTAAAGGACTAAATATAGGTGCGCGCCATATAAGCGTTTCCACAAGCGGATTGGTTCCAATGATATATAAATTGGCAGAAGAAAACATTCAGTGTACTTTGTCAATTTCTTTACATGCCACAACAAATGAAAAAAGAAGCGCGATGATGCCAGTAAATGACGCGTATCCAATAGAAGAGTTGCTACAGGCTTGCAAAGATTATATAGCGAAGACGAACAGAAGAGTCTCTTTCGAATATGCTTTGGCCAAAGATAATAATGATAATTTAGAAGACGCTAAGGCATTGGTGAAATTGCTAAAAGGCATGCTATGCCATGTAAATTTGATACCGATAAACAAAATTGAGAATGGAAAGTATGATAAGAGTTCAAATGAAAACATAATGAAATTTAGGGATTATTTGAATGAACACGGAATAGTTGCTACAATAAGAAGAGAACTAGGTTCAGACATAGATGCGGCTTGTGGTCAATTAAGAAGAAAAAGCTTAAATTCACAATAGAATGACCATTGATATTTTTGTGAATTTATAGTAAAATAGAAGACATAAGATTGAAAAATAATTACAATTCTTTTCAAACTATATTGTGAGTTAGGAAGGAAAGATAAACATGAATACACTGTTAAAAGATATAAAAGATATATTACCATCATGGAATAAAATAAAAGTATATGCATTTGTGGGTCCCTCAGGAACGGGCAAAAGCTATAGAGCCCAAATGGTGGCTGGAGAAAAAGATACACACTTTATAATTGATGATGGGCTTTTAATAAAGGACAACGAAGTAGTTGCTGGGGAATCTGCTAAAAAAGCACCAACAAAAGTTGGCACTGTAAAGCGAGCTTTGTTTTACGAAGATGCTAAAAGGCAAGAAATAATAAAAGCACTAAAAAAGTATAAGCCACAAAGCATATTAATTTTAGGAACTTCTGATGGCATGGTAAAAAAAATCGTGGAAAATTTAGGGTTGCCGCCTATTTCTGAAACTATTTATATTAACGATGTTGCAACAAAAGAAGAAATGGAGACAGCAAGGCGTATAAGAGTTACAGAAGGTAAGCACGTAATACCAGTGCCTACATTTGAAATTAAAAAGGACTTTTCTGGTTATTTGTTAGATCCATTGCAAATTTTTAAGATGAAAGGCAGAGGACAAAAACCTTATATTTCAGAAAAATCAATCATTAGGCCAACTTTTAGCTATATGGGGAAATTTACAATTTCAGACCTAGTTTTTAGGCAAATACTTGAATATTTGGCAGCAAAAACGCCTTCAATTTATAAAATACAAAGAACTAGAGTAGAAAATTACGGCGAAGGTGTGCGAATTTATGTTGAAGTAACCATTAACTATGGATTTAATGTAATGCAAGGATTGAAAGAGTTTAAAAATAAGGCAAAAAAGGAAATAGAGCAGCAAACCTCTATGAATGTAGTAAGCCTAGAAGTAGTTGCCAAAAATATATACGTACCTAATAAGGAGGAAAATTAAAATGGGAATAATAGTTGCTATAGACGGCCCAGCAGGAAGCGGCAAAGGAACAGTTACAAAAAAAATCAGCAATGCGCTTGGACTAGTAAGCATAGACACAGGGGCTACATACAGATGCGTTGCGTTAAATATGCTCCAAAGAAATGTAAAATTAAATGAAGAAGAAAAAATCAAACAAATATTAGAAAACATAAATATAGACTTAAAGCCA
>CALXJQ010000047.1 GCA_944388665.1 uncultured Clostridia bacterium | reverse complement strand
CCTGATAGAGCAAGAGAAATAACAAGGGCGCTAGTAGATCCTGATTTTAATGAATTTGAAACTAAAAAGGATTTAGACTTGTACTTTGTATGTTTCACAAGTTATGATGAAACAATGCCAAATGTACACATTGCTTTCCCAAAAGAGACATTATCAAATACTTTCGGCGAGTATATTTCTAAAAAAGGCTATACACAATTACGTATAGCAGAAACTGAAAAATATGCGCATGTAACATTTTTCTTTAATGGAGGAGAAGAGAAGCAGTACGAAGGAGAAGAAAGAATCTTAGTTCCATCTCCTAAAGTCGAGACTTATGACATGAAGCCAGAAATGAGTGCATATCAGGTGACTGATAAAGTACTAAAAGCAATTGAATCTGATAAATATGATGTAATCATTTTAAACTATGCAAATGCAGATATGGTTGGGCACACAGGTAACCTAGATGCTGCCATAAAAGCGGTAGAAGCCTTAGATGAGTGTGTAGGAAAAGTTGTTGATGAAGTTGTTAAAAAAGGAGGAAACTTATTAATAACTGCAGATCATGGAAATGCTGAACAAATGATAGACTACGATACAGGCGAACCACACACAGCACACACAACAAACCCTGTACCTTTGATATTAATTTCAGCAGATTCAACTTTAAAACTAAAATCTGGCGGAAAATTAGCAGACCTAGCACCAACAATGCTTGATTTAATGAAGCTTGACAAGCCAGATGAAATGACCGGAGAAAGTTTATTAGATAAGGAATAAGAGGAGAAATGTTAAATCACACGAAAAACATAGAAAAAATATATGAAGACATTCAAAGAATGCTCTATTACATGATTCCTGAAAAGTGGGATAAGTTATATCTATATGCATCCGTTTTAGATGAGCCTGATGAAGAGGGCAAAAAGGGAGAACTATTTTTATACTATATCCCAAAAGGAATATTTAAAAAGAGACCAATAAATGTATATGAAATACCTGCGAGATTTAATTTAGACGAGTCACAATATCTAAAACTAGTAGAATTATTATATGACAAAATAAGTGACTTAAAAGCAGAATTTGTGTTAGAAAATCCATTAGAAGAAATGTGGACAAATCTAACGATATCTGTTCATGACTTAAAATTCCACGTTGACTATGACTATTCCAACCTAAATCACTCAGAATTCACAAGCTATGAAAGGCATATCATTTGGAGATATGAATATCTTGGAATAGGGCCAGAGCAAGTAGGTAAGGAAGAAAAAAAGATATTAGAAAAATATTTATTAGGTCCTAAAACAATTTCTCGAAAAGAGCATTATGACAGCGGAATATATATACAAGACATAGAAAACACAGTAGACTTTGAAAATAGCAATGATCCTTCTTGGCAATAAAAAATTAGTTATCGTGAAGATAACTAATTTTTTGTATTTTATTATTTAATTTATTATTTATTGTCATCAGGATTTGGAGCTTCTACATCTTGCGTTATTTCAGCCTCAGCAATTTTTTTAGATTTAACGCTTTTGCCGTCTTTATCCTTAACAGCTTCAGCCATAGTACCTAAAGAACTCAAAACGCTTGTAGCTTCAAATGGAATAAATACCTTATTAGCATCACCTTTAGCAACTTCTTTCAAAGCTTCCAAAGATTTCAATTGAACTAACTTATCATCTGGGTTTGACTTCTTAATAGCCTCATAAACCATTTGAATCTCTTTAGCCTTAGCTTCTGCAACCTCCTTAATAGCTTGAGCTTCACCGGCAGCCTTCCTAATTTTAGCTTCCTTCTCAGCTTCAGCCTCCAAAATTGCAGCTTGTTTTTTACCTTCAGCAATAGTTATATCAGATTGCCTCTTAGCTTCAGATTCCAAAATCATAGCTCTCTTATTTCTTTCAGCATTCATCTCTTTTTCCATTGCATCCTTAACATCTTCAGGAGGTGTAATGTCTTTAATCTCAACCCTATCAATCTTACATCCCCATCTATCTGTAGCTTCATCAAGAACAACTCTTAATTGAGTATTAATTCCATCCCTTGAACTGAAAGTTTCGTCCAAGTCCATCTTACCAATAATATCACGAATAGTCGTAATAGCTAAATATTCAATACCTTTCTTCAAACTTTGAATTTCATAAACGGCCTTTGCAGGATCTGTTACTTGGTAGAACACAACAGTGTCAATAGTAATAGTAACATTATCTTTAGTAATAACCTCTTGAGGTGGAATATCCATAGTTTGTTGTTTCAAACTTACAACACTTCTAACATGGTCAAAAAATGGTATAATAATTGTAAGACCAGCATCAGCAACTTTGTAAAACTTACCTAACCTCTCAATAATATAAACCTCAGATTGTCTAACAATCTTGATAGACATAAATGCTATTATTAAAATAATAACAAGTAAAACAAGTAAAAACCACATAAAATTTCCCCCTTAATTAATTTTTTTAATTTAACTGTTATACATCATAATTGCAAAAAATAACTACAAAATAATTAAAAAAATTAAAATTTTAACTTCCTTAAAAATTTCTTTATTTAGGCGTAACAATAGCTTTAACGCCCTTAATCTCTTTAACCTTAACTTCTGCTCCTTTAGGAATGCTAACATCCTTGTCAGTACTAGCTGACCAAACTTCGCCATCAACCTTAATCAAACCAGTTGCATTAAGCGAATCAATACTTTGCATCACAACGCCAGTCTTGCCAATAATAGAATAAGCATTAGTCTTTACATCATCCTTATCATTTTTAGCAAACTTCTTAACAAAAGGCCTTGTCGCAAAAATCAAAATAGCAGAAGAAATTACAAAAATTGCTGTTTGAATCACAACACTATCAACAAAAAAGCTAGCAACCATTGCAATTAGTGCGCCAATAGCAAGCCAAAAAATCAAAAAGCCAACAGTAAAAATTTCCACTACGAAGCACACTCCTGCTACAATTAGCCACATTTGCCACATATAAAAATCCTCCTTTGTAAAACATATTCATCTCAACTAATATATATTATAGCATATATTTCTAAAAAAGGGAATACTTTTTATGTAAATTCTTGGCAGTGAACTTTGGGTGTTTTTGGGGACGGAGGAAAAAAACATCTTGAACTTTGGGGACGTTCTTTAAAGTTCAGTTTCTTCATCAACAAATTTTAACAAAGTTGACCTTTAAGAGATAGTTTTTAAAGTTTAAATTTTTTGTATTTATAGAAATCTTATTAATGATATATGTGATTATTCTAGGAGTATGTTCGAATGTGAATTAGACTCACTTAGAACTTCTTTATTAATTTTGTGGAAAGAGTTCAAAAACTTGTTTTTGGAAGGGTGCCACAAAATTAATTTAGAAGTTCTTGATGAGGATAATGAGCCGAGAACACTACTAGAATAATTACATATATCTTTATAAGAATTTTTTTATAAATTTATAAAATTTCAAAAATGAACTTTAAAGAACGTCCCCAAAGTTCATTTGTTAAAAATGCAAAAAATCCATGAATTTAAAGGAAAACTAAAAATGAACTTTAAGGAACGTCCCCAAAGTTCATTTTTTAGGTGGGATATATTCGATGATGTCAGTGATTGAGCAATTCAAGTAGTTACACAATCTAGCAACAACAAAAATGTCGAACCTTACAAGTTCGCCACTTAACATTCTTTTTATAACTTTAAAGTCAGTGTTAGTTTCTCTCATTAGTTTATTTATACTTATATTTTTTTCTTTTAAAATATCATCTAATTTGAATAGATAGCAGCCATTTTCTATATTAATTTTAACCATATTAGTTAGTCTCCTATTCGATAATTGTAATAAAAATGTAATAATTCAAAAAAACGCATAAATTAGCATGATTTGACGTTTTTCTTTACGAAATTTAATAATATTAATTATATAATTTGTCACAGTTACTTGACTATTGACTATATAACCAGTATAATAACAATATCGGCACTGGTTATATAGCCAGTACATACAATTATCATTTGTATTTAGTATTGGCAGTTTGAGGATATTTATGCGTTTGTAATGATTTTTGTAATTGATTGTAAATTTATAGGGGAGGAGTACAAATGTTGAAAGTGATAAGAAACAAAAGGACGAAAGAGAGAAACGTAGAAGAAGTGTTAGGCACTGATTGCCAACATGAAAGCCAAAAAGGAGTAACACTAGTAGCGCTTGTAGTTACGATAATAGTGCTATTGATTTTGGCTGGAATAACGATAACAGCAATAACTGGAGATAATGGAATAATAAAGCAGGCATCAAGTGCTGCTGAAGCAACTAATTATAGTCAGGCACGAGAAAAAGTAGAGATGCAGGTATTGAAGAGTATTGATAAAAGTGGAGAAATAGACACAGACAAATTGACAGATAATTTTATAGCAAATGTACCTGGTTCACAAATAAGAGATGATGCAGGAAATGTGTCAGAAATAAGCGATGATAATAGAATAACGGATTTGCCAGTGAATGTAGTTGTCGATGGATATGATTTTACTATTTGGGGAAGTGGAACTGTAACAGGCGAAGGCGAAGAGAAGCCATCACAGGATAAGTTTAATATAACGAGTTTGAATTTGAGTTCAACAGAAAACAGTATAACTGCAAAGGTTCAAGCAAGCAACGGCAATGGCGCAACTTATACGTATTATTATAAATTGAGCAGCAGTAATGATTGGATAGAGATTCACAAAGGAGCAGAGACAACTTGCACAATTGAAGGCTTAGAGCCAAATACAAGTTATGATATTAAGGCTGAAGGAACAAATGGGGAGGAAAGTTCAAGTAAAGAAGGAACAATTTCAACGCAAGATATTTCAATAACAATTCCAGATGCAAATGCTGACGGAGTAATAAATGTAAATGGACCAAATTGGCATGGAGATGGAACAGCAGACATCACAATAACAAAGGGCGACGATGTAGATGACGATTTAGATATTGAATACAAAAAAGAAGGTGATGATGAATATACAAAACTAGAAGATGGGGGTACAATTGATGGCCTACAAAATGGAGACAAGATTTACATTCACTTAACTGATGGAGACAGAGATGGTGAGGATATAGAAATAGAAATAAAAGATGAAACACCTCCAACAGTAACAGTAAATGCAGATGCAACAAGTACAAATGGAATTACAGTAAATGTAAATGTACACGATGGTGAAGGTGGAATGCCAGACACGCCAACCTATAATTACTATATAAAGAAAACAGATGACCCTGAATACCCAAGCACACCAACAGCGACAGACACAAACGCAAGTCATACATTTGATAATTTGGAACAGGGTGTAAGCTATGACATTAAAGTAGAAGTAGCAGATAAAGCTGGAAACACTGGAACCGGCACATTACCAGGAGTAACAACAGATAAAATCCCAGATCCAGGCGATGGTCAAACAGGAAGCATCGTATGGGGCAATATAAAGTGGGATCCAAGCACAGGTACAGCAAGTGTAACAGTTAGTAAAGGCACTGGAGTAAGTGAGAGTTTGGAACTTCAATATCAAATAGTTGTGGACGGTGGAGTCTTAACAAATGAGGCATATCAGTCAATAGATAATGGAGGCATAATTTCTGGTATAGCAAATGGAAGTACTGTATATGCACGTTTGTGGGATGGCAACAATGGAGGAAGCCCAGCTTCAATAAAAATAGAAGATGCAAATAAACCAATAGTAACAGTAACTAAAGGCACCGTAGGAGAAAATAGTATAGAGGTAACTGTAAATGCAGTAGATAATGAAACAGGAATGCCAAGCCCTGCAACGTATAAATATTATATCAAAAAGAGCACAGATGAAAGCTACCCAGATTCTCCAACAAAAATAGATACTACTAGCAGCTATACATTCAGTGGCTTAGATGCAAATACAAGTTATGATATCAAAGTAGAAGTGTCAGATAATGCAGGCAATCCAGGCTCAGGAGAACTAAGAAATGTAACAACTTTAAAAGCCATACCAGACGCAAGTATAGACGGAGTAATAAATGTAAATGGACCAAATTGGCATGGAGATGGAACAGCAGACATCACAATAACAAAAGGCGACGATGTAGATGACGATTTGGAAATTGAATACAAAAAAGAAGGCGATGATGAATATACAAAACTAGAAGATGGGGGTACAATTGATGGCCTACAAAATGGAGACAAGATCTACATTCACTTAACTGATGGAGACAGAGATGGTGAGGATATAGAAATAGAAATAAAAGATGAAACTCCACCAACAGCAGATATAAAATTAAGTGCAACAAGTGCGAATACAGATGGAAGCATTACAGCAACAATAACACAAACAGACAATGAGAGTGGAATAGATATAGAAAAAACAAAATATGTTTATAATACAATAAGTTCAGAGATAGGAACAAATGAGCAAAACTATATAGATGGAACATTTAGCAAAAATCCACAGGATATAATCTTAAATGCAACAGAAGAAGGAACATATTATTTACATGTTTTGACAGTTGATAAAGCAGGACACAAAAAGGAAATAATAAGTGAAGCGGTAACAGTAGAGGCTGCAGGTGGCAATTTACCCGGAGATATAGATGGTCTAACACCAGTAGAAGGAGACGAAGATACAGGAATAGTAGCGAAAGATGAGGCCGGTAATGAATGGGTATGGGTAGAAGTTCCAAAGAGTATTTATACCACAGCTAAAAGTGATACAGATTACAATAATATTTACAATGATATGAAAAAATATACATCAGATTATAGCGAAAATGGTTACACAGATAGTTATATAAGCGGATATGGAGTTTTTTATAGTCCTTTTAAAGATTCTACAGAATATAATAACGAAAAGAATAGAATGTTGAAGAGTGTATATGACAACGGAGGATTCTGGATAAGTAGATATGAAATAGGAACAACAAATGCAATCCAAGCAAATTCAGGAAGTACAATGGTAACACCGGTAAGTCAACAAAATGCATATCCAATAGACAATATAACGCAAGCAAGCTCACAGCAAATAGTAAGAAAATTAAATAGTCAAGCAAATTTATTATTTGGAGTGCAGTGGGATTTAACACTAAAGTTTTTACAGGAAAAAGGTGGCTTAAGTGTAAATCAAATAACTAGAGATTCAACAAGTTGGGGAAATTACTATAGATCAAGTTTTACAATAGATAGAGGTAAATACTACCAGTTAATTGATTCAAAATGGAATTGGACAGATGCAACTGGTAAAAATAAACCAAGCAACAGCGATGTGAAAACAACTACAGGAGCAGCTGACCGAAACTGCAAGATGAACATTTATGACTTAGCTGGAAATGTAGCGGAATGGACACTAGAGAGTGGAAGTTATGCAGTTTTTCGTGGAGGTGGTAGCGGAAGGACTGCTGGCGAGGAAGCTCCAGCTGCTAATCGCTCTGATTATGATTTGAGTCCTTTTGCAAGCATACCTGCGCGGTATACGTGCGGCTTTATATGGTGAAGGCGGAAGCCAATCTGGTGGTGGCAATCAAGGTGGCAGTGGAACTGCTGAGCCACAAACTGGAGCAATTGAGTTTGGTGACCTACAGTGGGACTCAAACAATACAACCGCGAGCGTAACAGTAAGCAAAACAAAAGACAATACATTAGATTTGCAATATAAAATCAACGAAGACGAATGGACAACAATACAAAGTGGAGAGACAATCCAAAACTTAAAAGATGGAGACTTAGTAACAGCATGCTTGTTTGACGGAAGCAATAGAGGATATTATGCAACATTGAATGTAGTTGCACCTAAAGTTGAAATAGAAGCAGGAGATATTGCTAGTAAGCCAAATGATTATTACGGAGAATATGTAAATTATCAGCCAAGTAATGGTGATCCAGATGTAAAATGGAGAATATTCTATGCAGGAACAAATCCAAATGACAGTAGTGATACGACAAATAGGATTTATTTGATAGCAGATGACTATATAGATGTCGATTATGCACCAGATAGCAAAAAGGGAACAGAAATGAATAAAAGTTATCCATATCAAGTATGGTTTACTGATATAATAAATAATGGGGACTATAGAGGTTCAAGTGATATAACTAATAGTTTAGTAAAGCCATGGTTAAATTTCTTAAATAGTAGTTATGGAAGATACAATACAAATGAAAATATGCAAGTAGTAGCATATATGCTAGATACAAATGTATGGAGTATATTCAAAGATAACGAAGGAAAAGCAGAGTATGCAATAGGAGGACCAACATTAGATATGTTCTGTGCATCATATAATCAAAAATATACAAATAAACAGATACAGTATAAATCAAATAATAATGGATATAGTATAAAATGGTCGACAGACTATGATTATAGTTCTGATTTTGGATTATATGGTTTACAAAAAAATGATAGTTTGTATGTAATTAATAGTGTTGATAGGGCTTATCATACATGGCTTGCTAGTCCAGCATCTAGCAATTACACCGACTGTTTGATAGTAATTACTTATGATGGCAGATTGTACGGAGATTTTTATTGTGGCTATGCTGGAGGAAACATGCCGAATGGTTTCCGTCCAATAATCTGCTTAAAATCAGACGTTAAATTAATAAAACAAAGTGATGGTACCTATAATATTGAGTAAAACTGAGGGCAGGACAAAATTTATAAAGCATTAGAAAAAACTAGATAAAAAGCTAAAAAAGTATATTTAGTAAATATAAAAAAGTGAAGAATTTTCAATAGTATCATTTGAAGTTCTTCACTTTTTTTAAAAAATGAAAAGCAAACAAAAGTTTTATAAAACTATTGATTATTTTTTAAATTTATGATATTATACTCTTAAAATTATTAAAGAATTCAAATATATTGAGTAGGCAAAGTAAAGAATCAAACTACTCTAAAAGAATTTGGAATAAAAAGAGGAAGTGACAAAAATGGAAAGTATAGAAGAAAAAATAAATGCACTAATAAATAAATATCGAGAAGAACTAAAAAACAAAATTGATATTAGAATGATTGAAATGGAAAGTGATGATAATAGTCATTATTTTATATATAAGGTATTGGGTATTTCAGAAAAAGAAGGCCTTTTGATAGATGAATATCAAAATAAGGGACGTTTTCTATATAAATACGCCGGAAGTTTTTTGGAAGAAGCTACCATTTTGTGCTTTGAGCATACTTTTAAAAATGCAAAAAGAAAAGTTATGATAGAAAATACTGTCGGATATAGGCCTAAAAGATTTGAAATAGATTGTTTAATAGATGACAAATATGCTTGTGAAATAAAATGGAGAGATGCTACAACTGATGGTGACCATATAACGAAAGAACATACTAGAATAAAAAACATTAAAGAAAAAGGATATATACCAGTAAGAATAATGTTTTATTCTCCAAATAGAGAACAAGCTATAAGAATTCAGGAGACGCTAAAGACAATTTATAAAGGAATGGGTGGAGAATATTATTCTGGAAATGATGCTTGGAAATATATAAAAGATACAACAGAAATTGATTTACATGCAATATTAGAGAAATCAATAAAGGAGTAGAACTATGAACAAAGTAATTTTAAATGATTGCCTTAAAACTATGAAGATGATGGAAGATGAATCTGTAGATGTAATATATTTAGATCCACCATTTTTTACTCAAAGGAAACAGGCTGGCAGACTCAAAAATAGCGAAAAGATATTGGAGTTTAATGATTTGTGGAAAAGCATAGATGAATATATGGAATTTATGAAAGCTAGATTAGTTGAAATGAGGAGAGTCTTAAAGAAAACAGGAAGCATATTTTTACATTGTGATAAAACAGCTTCCCATTATTTGAGAGTGCTATTAGACCAAGTATTTGGAATGGATAAATTTCAAAGTGAAATAATTTGGGCATATAGAAGGTGGTCGAACTCCAAAAAAGGTCTATTAAATGCTCATCAAAATATATATTTTTACAGCAAAACTAATAACTTTAAGTTTAATACTTTGTATACAGATTATTCGGCTACGACTAATATAGACCAAATTTTACAACAAAGAGAAAGAGATAAAAATGGTAAATGCGTTTATAAAAAAGATAAAAATGGAAACATTGTATCTGAAAGAGAAAAGAAAGGGGTGCCGCTATCAGATATTTGGGAAATTCCATTTTTAAACCCAAAAGCAAAAGAAAGGGTAGGTTACCCAACCCAAAAGCCAATTTTATTGATTGAAAGGATTATTAAAATAAGTAGTGATGAAGGAGATGTAATCTTAGACCCATTTTGCGGAAGCGGCACAACTCTAGTTGCTGCAGAATTACTAAAAAGAAATTACATTGGCATTGATATTTCACGTGATGCTGTAGAGATTACAAAAAGTAGACTAAAAAATCCAATAAAAACAGAATCTGTACTTTTAAATGATGGAATTGAAAAATATCAGAACAAAACACAAGACGAACTAAATATATTAAAATCAATCGGTGCAGTGCCAGTTCAAAGGAATTCAGGCATTGATGGATTTATTTTAAATAAAAAAACAAATCAAACAATTGCCATTAAAATACAAAAAGATGGTGAAAACTTGCTGGAAGCAAAACGAAAACTAATAGAGGCTTCAAAAAACAAAGATTGCCAATACAAAGTCTTAATACAAAATGAAAATGCAGGACAGCAGATACCTAGTAAAAGCACTGATTCCACTGACCACGATGTAGTAATAATAAATACATATAAAAATATATTAAAAGATGCTATAGTGAACTTTAAGGAACGTCCCTAGTGGCACAAACAAGAGCCACCAGCTGGTGGCTCTTGATGGCACTAATGTTCGATTGCGAGAATTTCTAATAGTGCAAAAACACTATTTTTATAACTTTGGTAATTTTTACTAATATAACTTTTTTCACAAGCTATAATTAAATTATTCACTTTTGGCAATATCTCCTCGTATACGCTACATTCATTAAATGATGTTTTATCCATCATGACCTGAACATCATCATTTAATGGCTTCGATAACAGGCATGCAATATTTCGCAATGCACGCCAAGCTTTATCTAGTTTTAAAAAGGCTACATACTGCCTTTTTAAATCACCGTAGTTTTCGGCGCTTGGCCGATAGCTATCCAGTTCAAAAACTAGATCCTCAAATGCCTCCTTCATTTTCTCGCATTCTCTTAGTGCTGTTTGGAACAGCTTGGGATTAACCCGAGCTGCCATTTTTTCATTGTTGGACATTGTCCAACCCCCCTTAGTAAAATTTAGACTACATATATTTTAACACATATTTACATAAAAAGCAAATTATCAACTTGACCATTTATATAGTATAATCTTTAGAAAAAACTTTAATTA
>CALXJQ010000046.1 GCA_944388665.1 uncultured Clostridia bacterium | reverse complement strand
TACAAAAGTTGTTTGAGGATTTTTATATAAAAATGTAAAAATTGAATGAAAATATTCGAAAAATATATCATCTAAAAATATTTTAAAATATTTTAAAATTACTATTGACTTCTAACCTGAATTAGGTTAGAATAATAGACGAATAATCTGAAACAGGTTAAGCAAAAGCTAAAGATACTAAAATAAAACAGCTCTTAAATGTTTCAGGAAAGAGGCTGCTTTATATAATTTCTTGCCTATAAATATAGCGAGAAATAGCAGCACTAAGAGGAAATAAGGAGGTGAAGGAGGAAGATGTGAAAAGAGTTATGGGACATCAAGGTAAGAGAGTAGAAAAAAAGAAAATAAACAAAAAGAAAGTCGTTGGAGTAATACTTGTAATTGCATTAATAATCCTACTTATCGCAGTTGCAGTTGTATATGCGTATACGAATAATACCGACGATGACGAAAATGTTGTAGAACAACCAGTAGAAGTAACTAATGAGGTTCAGCCAACAAATTCTGTTCCAGAAGAAGAAAAGAAATATGAAGATGTTGACATACCTGAAAAATTAGGAAATTATGATGTTTTAGGACAATTAGTTATCGAAAAGATTGGGGTTAGGCAAAATGTTTTAAGCAAAACAGAAAGTGGTTCATTAAAATTAGGAGTGACTAAATTTTATCCACCACAAGTAAATATAAATGAGCCAGGTAACTTTTGTATATGTGGTCACAATTGGAACAATATTTTGAAAAGACTCAATGAAATGAATGTTGGGGATCAATTTTATTTAATTACAAGAGAGACAAAAGAAAGAGTAGATTATCAAATATATGATAAATATACTTGTGAACCAACAGACTTAGATTGTTTAAATCAAAACCAAGATGGAAAAAAAGAAGTAACTCTAATAACATGTAATCCTGGGGGATTAACTAGACTTATATGTAAGGCAAGGGAAGTATAATGCAAATAAGCATTAAAATGTATTATAAAAGTACATAAGATTATAAAATAAGAAAGGAATGATTTTTAAAATGAAAAATAAAGTATTTGGGATATTAATAGCATTAGTAATAATGATAGGAGTAATGGCAAGCCAAGTAATGGCAGCTTCAATTAGCGCAAGCTCAACAGAGGTTAACAAAGGAGACGAAATAACAGTAACAGTTAAATTAAACGAACCAACACAAGCAATAGACTTAACTTTAAGCTATGATGCAAATAGCTTTGAATATGTAGAAAAATCAGTTACATCAGGACTTGATAAAGGTTCTATAGTAGAAAATGCAACAACAGCTGGAAAAATATTAATTTCAGGAGCAGATCCATACAATTCAACAAATTATGTAACATATACATTTATTGCTAAAGAAGCTACAGATGCAGCAGAATTCGTTGCAAGTGATTTATCATCACAAAGTGAAGAAGCTTTAGATGTTAGCTCAGTATCAGTAAAAGTTGTAGAACCAGCTGAAGAACCACAACCAGAACAACCAAGTGATGATCAAAATACAACAGTAAATCCAGGTGATACAGTAGGAGATGAAGAAACTGGAGATGCTAGTGAAAATGCAAATAAATCAGATGCTGATGCACCAAAAGTTGATGAAGACGGAAATGTTATAACAAAATTACCACAAACAGGTGTAACAGTTTACCAAATAGCAGGTGTAGTTGCAGTATTAGCAATAGTAGCAGCTGTAGTAGTTAGAAAAATAAGAAAATAATAAAAAATAAATAAATGATTTGATAAGGGAGGAAAATAAGTTGAATAAGAAATTTAAAATAGTATCATCAATAGCATTAGCTGGAATGTTAATAACAGGTAGCTTGGGAATGAACAGCGTACGTGCAGCAGAAACTGCTCAAGATAACTATGAAACAAATCCAGTAGCTGTATATAGAAAGCTAGTAGAAGGCAAAACAGTTGTACCTTTTGTATTAGCTAATAGACATGATGTATTAACTGTAAGAGATGTTGTAGGAAGTGATATGTTTAACGGTAAGGTAAAAACAATAAATGGTGTTGCTGTTGCTTCTTTAGATGAAGTTGTTGGTACAGGTGACACATTTACTACAACAGATGGAACAGAATATACAATAATTGTATATGGAGATGTTGATGGAAATGGAAAAATCAATGCTTCAGATGCCTTAGCAGTTCAAAACTATAGTGTTAAATTAGCAGATAGTGATTTGTCAGATGTACAAAAAGTAGCTGCAGATATAGAAAATGCACAATTGGAAGGTAAAAGTGATGGAGCAGTTAATTCATTTGATGCATTAAGAATAAAAAAATATAGTGCAGAATTAGAAACAAAAATCATCAACTCTTTACCAGAAGAAGAAGTAGTTACTGAGACTTCAAACTATAGCATGACTTTAAATGATAACGGATATATTAATAAACAAAATGCTAGCAAAACTAAATTAGGTATCACATTAAAAGAAACTTTAGATAAAGAAGGAACAAAATTGAAACTTGTTGTTTCAGATGAAGATAAAGACACTGAAGACGTTACTGTAGAAAATATAGCAGTTCCAGCACATACAGATTATTTTGAGGTTGAAAATATTGATTTATCATCTTTAAAAGATGGAAAAATTACAGCAAAATTATATGATGGTGAAGATGAAGTAGCAACATTTGAAATTGTTAAAAATACAGTTGCTCCAGATTCAGCAAGTGCAAGAACAGAACGTGTAAGCACAAAAACTGCAACACTTTCATTAGATGGAATGGGAGTAAATCCTATAACTAAAGTAAAATATCTTGTACAAGACTATGATGCTGCTCCTATAGAAGATCCATCTAAATTAACAAAATCAGTAGATGTTGAAAATAACAAATTAACAGATGCAACTATAGTTGATGACTTAGACTCTAACAATGCATATAAAGTATACTATATTGTTGAAAACAAATATGGCTCACAATCTGGAATAAAATCAGTAGTTATAGCTAAAGATATCGAAGGCGTAAAAGCTGAAACAAAGCTAGATGAAGTTGAAGTACCAGATTTAACAGAAGGAGATGCCACAGCAGAATTTACATGGGAAAAGAAAGCAGATGGAAAAACATACATAGCAACATTATATAAAAATGGAGTTGCTATAGCTGAACAAGAGCTAACAGATGCAGAAAAAGTAGATTTCAAAACTCAAATTGAAAAAGGAAAAGCAGGAACATATAAAGTTTCAGTAATTGTAAAAGGTGCAGATGACGGATCAAGTGAATCTTCTGAACCAACAGTATCAAAGGAAGTAACAGTATCAGCATTAAAAGCAGTTGAAAACTTAACATTAAAAAATGATGATGATGGAAATCCTATATTAACTTGGACAAATCCAAATGGAAAAGATGATTTCGCATCATACAAAATTGACTTATATTATTTAGATGAAAATGGAGAAGAAAAATCTGCTGGTTCAGTTACACCTTGCAAAAATGAAGAAAATGAAGTTAGTGTACCACAAGTAGCTGCAGATAATACAATATATTATGCAAAAGTAACTCTTCTTGCAAAAGGCGAACAAATGGCAATAACAGATTCAGAAACAGTAACTTCTAACCAATTCTTCAGAGTACAGGCTCCTACTTCACTTAATGCAACAATAGGTTCAACAAGTATTAAATTTAAAATAAACCCTATAAATATACCAAATAAAGAAGCAACATATAAAATAGAGGTATATGATTATAATTCAGAGTCAGAAAAGAACCCAACACTAGCAGAATATGATTATAATACTACAAAGGATGTAACAATCGATAAAGATGGTTATGTAACAGTTGATGGTTTAACACCAACAACTAAATATGGATTTAGACTAGTTGCAACAGTAGATGGAAATGATGTTCAATCTGGATATAGTGATGTAATCACAACTTTACCAGTATTTGATTCAGTTACTGTTGGTAAGTTAGAAGATGCTAAGAAAGAAAATTCTAACAAAGTAGCAGTAGAGGATAACTATATCTGGATGAATGGCGTAAGCTATGATACAAATATAATATATGAATTACAACCAGCAAAAGCTGTTATTGCAAGTCTAAAAGAAGGCGATGTTGTAACAATGAATGATGATGCAACAGTTGTTTCTCTAGTAATATTTGGTAAAGCAAATGAAACAGGAAGTGAAACAAGAGACTTTAAAGATACTTTCCAAAATGCAGCAGTAGATATTACAAATAATAACTTTGATAAAGCATTAGCTGGAACATTTAAAGCATTGACTTTAAGAGGAAATAGCCAGTCAGGATTTAATGTTGATGGAGTAACAATGAAAACAGATGAACAAGGTTCTACAAATCCAATAGTTTTAACTAATAATGTAGAAGTTACAGCATCAACAGAATCTGTAGATTACAAAATTGAAGCTGGAGCAACAGTTACAATCAATGACATACAAGTTACAACAGCTGAAGACGTAACTTTAACTGCTAACGTAGGTAAGAATTTAGTTGTTAATGCTAATGAAACTGCAAATGATTTAACATTTGTAAATTTACAAGATAGAAATGGAAACAATTCAACTGCTACTATAGAATTTAAAGGTGCTTCAGATAATAGTTCAGAACAAAAAGGAACAATTACAATTAAAACAACTGGAGGATCAGTAAAAGTATCATCAAATCAAGAAAATGGAGTAAATGTAAGCGCTGCGATGAAAGTTGAAGTAACAAACGGAACAGTTGACATTCAAGATCCTTCATTGACAGGAAATAAAACAGTTACAGTTTCAGTTGATAATGATGAAGAAAAAGAAATAGATTCAACAGTAATTGCATTAGCTAAAACAAAAGCACCAGCACAATTTAATAAAACAGTATTAAAAGATTACGAAGACCAAGAAATCAAAGATATGTTTAGTGTTGAAAAGGAAGATGATATTAAGGCTATAAGAGATTATATTAATTCTTTCGGATTAAATGGAACAGGTGCAACACTTACAGTAGATAAAAATTCTGATAAGGTTACAATAGTATTACCTGAGGGAACTCAAAATGCTATTATTGGTAACTTAAAATAATATGTTCAACTTAAGTGCCTAAAAATTTATATAAAAAGAGTAGAATTTGCAAAAATTCTGCTCTTTTTTTGTGCTCTTGCATATAATATATAAAACATAAAACAAAGGAGCAATTTCTATGATAAAATTTTTAAAAAGAACATTTGCTTTAATGTTATTACTTTCAGTGGTTTCCCTAATGAATATACATATTTGTTATGCAATTAGCCCAAGCGCTACTCCTGAATACGATGGCATTGATGTTAGCAATTGGCAGGGAAACATAGACTTTAGAAGAGTAAAAGAAGCAGGAATAGATGTTGTATATATTAAAGCTAGTGAGGGCACAACATATAGAGATCCGTATTTTGAAAGAAATTATAATAACGCAAAAGCAAATGGTTTAAAAGTAGGATTTTACCATTTCTTAACAGCAACAAATGTTGAACAGGCTAGAAGGCAGGCTCAATTCTTTGCATCTGTAATAAGTGGAAAATCGCCAGACTGCAAATTAGCAATGGACTTTGAGCGATTCAGTAATGGAATAACAAATGAAGAAATCAACCAGATTTCAGAGGTATTTTTGCAGACATTAAAAGACTTAACACAAAAGGATGTAATAATATATAGCAATTTATATGATAGTCAAAGGGTATTTAATAATCAGTTGGCAAGTAAATATCCACTATGGCTAGCATATTATGGCGATTATACAAGGCTAACTAATACAGCATCAAATTGGAGTTCTTGGGCTGGTGTTCAATATACAAGCAGAGGTACTGTGGCAGGCATAGATGGTTATGTGGATAGAAATAAATTTACACAAAATATCTTCCTTGGCGAATGCACTAATTGCCCAGAAGTAGAGGAACCTGAACCTAGTGATGATACTATAGAAAATGCAACAATTGAATATACAGTAAAAAGAGGCGATACGTTGTGGAGCATTGCTCAAAGATATGGAACTACAGTGCAATCTTTAGTAGAAGAAAATGGTATACAAAACCCAAGACTAATTTACCCAGGTCAAATTATTAAAATAACTAATGAAAGCATGGAAACAAATGAAATGGGACATTGTGTTTATACGGTAAAAAGAGGCGATACATTATGGAGTATAGCAAGAGCACATAACACAACAGTGCAAAGCATAGCAAGCTTAAATAAAATACAAAATCCAAATTTGATTTATCCGGGACAAAAATTAAGAATTGAAATTAGTTCAAATAATACAGCTGATAGAGTGACATATACAGTAAAAAAAGGAGATAGTTTGTGGAAAATAGCAAGAATGTATGGAACAAGCGTAGGTTATCTAGCTACATTAAATGGCATTGAAAATACAAGATTAATTTATCCAGGGCAAGTAATTGTAATAATGAAATAATAACACATTCCACATATACCAATATAAACAAAATTTTATGCATAATTTTCTTTTTCCTGAATATACATAATAAGAGACTTAGGACAAGGAGAATTCTTATGTTTAATGTTACTATATTGAGGATGAAGGATATTGTAAAATATGCTATTGTTACATTGGTAATTATTACAATGATAGTAATTGCAATATTGTGGATTAAGAAGAAGCCATCTAATAAAAAAGCTATAGAGACTGTTAATAATGCTATTAGTACACTGTCGGAAAAAAGCTTGACTAGTTGCTTAGACCAAACAATGCCACTAGTAGCAAATGTGAATGAAGAATATAGAAATATTGCAAATGAAACGGATGCCTCAGCTTCGGATGAAGATGGCATCTTAGAAGTTATGCTTAAAAGTCAAATAGGAGCGATTAATTCGGTTACAAAGAGCGAAAGTGATACGCAAAATGCAAACTCTAATCCAGAAGTAGCAAGCACTTCTGAAGAAAAAGCTGAGAGTGCTAGCACAACCGAAAATGAAAACCAAGTAGCTCAGCAAAGTGATGGTGAGCTAGCTCCGCCTGGCTCTCCTACTACAATTAGTGGAACAGACCAAGTTACAGACAGCTACAATGTCGAGTATGGCAAAGTAAAAATAAAAAATGAAACAAGTTATACTTTAACAGAAGAAATGATGAATCCAGATATCACGATAGACAACAAAAATATAATACTTTTTCACACTCACAGTTGTGAAAGTTACACTCCAAGTGAACAATATCCATATACTCCAACAGGCAATTTTAGAACGACCGATTTGAATTATACAGTTACGCGAGTTGGAACTGAATTGGAGACTCAGCTCAAAAAGTACAATTATAATGTTATACATAGTACAGATTATCATGATTATCCATCATATAATGGGTCATATACAAAATCATTGCAAACCGTTGAAAATATATTAAAAACTACGCCAGCAGACATAATAATGGATGTTCATAGAGACGCAATAGGTTCAAAAAGTGACTATGCGCCTACTGTAAAAATCGGAGACACAGATGTTGCTGCCAGAATAATGTTTGTAATAGGAACAAATGGTGGTGGCTTGTGGCACCCAAATTGGAATCAAAATTTGAAATTCGCCATAAAAATTCAGCAAAAAGCCGAAGAAATGTACCCAGGCCTATTTAAGCCGCTAATGCTCACGAATTCCCGCTACAACCAGCACACAGGAAAATATGCTAGTATCATAGAAGTCGGCGCAACAGGCAACACGCTTGAACAGTGCTTAACTAGTATGAAATATCTAGCAAAAGTAATGAATGAGGTTTTGAAATGAACTTTAGGGACGTTCCTTAAAGTTCATTAAATATTACATTTCTACTTGAAGAATTTCTGAATTTTATATATAATAAAAATACAAATTTTAAACATAAAGATGAAAGAGAGGTCGATTTTATGGCACAGATTAAGTTAAATTTGAAAAATTCAGCAATTACACAAAAAAGTATGTTAGAATATAAGCAGGATGTGGAAAAATTTCATAAGGAATTGCACAGCAGGGCAGATGCGCAAGATGATTTTGTGGGCTGGTTACATTTACCTACAAAATATGATAAAAAGGAATTTGCAAGAATAAAAAAAGCTGCAAAAAAGATTAAAAAAGAGTCAGATATTTTAATCGTAATAGGCATAGGCGGTTCATATTTAGGTGCTAGAGCAGTAATTGAGTCTTTGACAAGTTCGTTTTATAATATGTTGCCAAATAAGCAAAGAAAATATCCTCAGATTTTATATGCAGGTAACAACTTGAGCCCTAACTATTTGAATGAATTGATTGATTATATTGGAAACAAGGACTTTTCGGTCAACGTAATCTCTAAGTCTGGGACTACTACAGAACCAGCAATAGCTTTTAGGGTTTTCAGAGAGATATTGGAAAATAAATATGGAATTGATGAGGCAAGGAGCAGGATATATGCAACTACAGACAAAGAAAAGGGAGCTTTAAAGACATTGGCAGATAACGAAGGATACGAGGAATTTGTTGTGCCAGATAATGTTGGGGGTAGATACTCTGTTTTAACTGCAGTTGGCTTGCTACCAATAGCAGTTGCGGGAATCGATATAGAAAAATTAATGGAAGGTGCACGTGTTGGCGAAGAAAGATTTGATGACCCAAGCCTAAAATATAACGAGTGCTACCAATATGCAGTTGCAAGGAATGTTTTATATAAGCAAAATAAAATTATCGAAATTTTGGCAAATTACGAGCCAAAAATGCATTACTTCACAGAATGGTGGAAGCAGCTATTCGGTGAAAGTGAAGGAAAAGATCACAAGGGCATTTTCCCAACAGGAGTGGACTTCACCACAGACTTACATTCAATGGGCCAATACATACAAGATGGTAGAAGAGACCTATTCGAAACTGTAATACAAATAAAACATCCACATTCAGATATAACAATAAATGCTGATGATGATAACTTAGATGGCCTAAACTACTTGGCTGGCAAAAACCTAGACTTCGTCAACAAAAAAGCCATGGAAGGTACAATAAAGGCACATGTTTCAGGCTCAGTGCCAAATATACTAATAACAATGGAAAACTTGGACGAAATGGCAATGGGAGAACTAATCTATTTCTTCGAAAAAGCCTGCGCAATGTCAGGAATGCTTTTAGGAGTCAATCCATTCAACCAACCGGGAGTAGAAGAATACAAAAAGAATATGTTCAAATTACTAAAAAAACCAGGATATTAAAAAAATGAACTTTAAGGAACGTCCCTAAAGTTCATTTATGTTGAAAGTCTCAAATATTTGAAAGATGAGGAAAAAAATGCAGTGAACTTTAAGGAACGTCCCCAAAGTTCAAAAAAAGTAAAAAAAGTGTTGTATTTTTGCTAAAATGTGGTATAATAGCTAGTGGTTGATTATAAGGAGGAGTAAATATGAAAACAAAACTAAGAAGAACTAAAATAGTTGGAACAATAGGACCAGCAAGTGAAAGTGAAGAAATGTTGACTAAGTTGATTAAGGCAGGATTGAATGTTACTAGAATAAATTTCTCACATGGTGGATATGATGAAAATGGAGAAAAGATTGAAACAATAAAGAAAGTAAGAAAAGCTTTAAATAAACCAGTAGCATTGCTTCTTGACACTAAAGGACCTGAAATTAGAACAGGTGTATTGGAAACTGGAAATGAGAAGGTTGTTATAAATCAAGGACAAACATTTACTTTTGTAAATGACGATATTATTGGAAATAATGAGAGAACTTCTGTAAGTTATAAGGAGTTATATAAAGATGTTAAAGTTGGTGCTAAAATTTTAGTTGATGATGGAGCACTAGAATTTGAAGTAACAGAAATAAAAGGCAAGGATATTGTATGTAAAGCTTTAAATACAGCTAAATTAGGAAGCAGAAAAACTATGAATATTCCTGACCCAAGAGTTAAGATTGAGTTACCAGCATTGGGACAAAAGGATATTGATGATATTACAGAAGGAATTAAGAGGGGTTTTGATTTAATTGCAGCTTCTTTCATAAGAAGACCATCAGATGTATTGGAAATAAGAGATTTGTTGAAGAAAAATGGTGGAGAGCACATCAAAATATTCTCTAAAATAGAGAGCCAAGAGGGCGTTGATAATTTTGAAGAGATTCTTAAAGTAACAGATGGTATTATGGTAGCACGTGGAGATATGGGTGTTGAAATACCATTAGAGCAAGTGCCAATTGTACAAAAAATGATGATTAAGAGATGTAACGAAGTTGGTAAACCAGTTATTACAGCAACACAAATGTTAGAGTCAATGACATCTAACCCAAGACCAACTAGAGCTGAAACAAGTGACGTTGCTAATGCTATATATGATGGCACAGGAGCAATAATGCTTTCTGGTGAATGTGCTATGGGTAAATATCCAGTTGAGTGTGTAGAAACAATGGTTAAAATAGCAAATGCTATTGAAGGTGACATTCATTATTGGAAGAGATTTAATAAAAAAGAAATTAAGCCAGATCCAAAAGACTTAGTTGGAACTATTGCATATACTACTTGCGTTACAGCTGAAAAAATTCAAGCTGATGCAATTGTAGCATATACACACACAGGAAATACAATTAGAAAATTAGCAAGTCTACAACCAGGATGCCCAATATTTGCAATAACAGATGATGAGCACACATATTATCAATTGGGAGCTTCTGTTGATGTTTATCCAGTACTATGTACAGAAGGAGAAACAATAGAAGACAAAATTTCAGCAGGAATTGAAATTTTAAAGAAAGACGGAATCCTTGAAAAAGGCGACACAGTTGCTATGGCTGGTGGAGCAAAAATATTGCCAAATGAAGAAGAAAGCAAAGTTGTTGGAGGATTTATAAAATTATAAAATGAAAAATGAACTTTGGGGGGGCGTCCCCAAAGTTCTTTTTTTGCCATTTTGATATGTCCCTTTTGGCAAATATTACAAAAATATTACAAATGTATTATTTTCGTGTCATATCTTGACTTATTTCGTATAAAATGATTATAATGTAATTGATTAATTCGAAAGTGAATATTTCGTTAAAAAATTGTGAATAATGAATTTGAAGAATAACGGAATTATTGCAATAACTGAAGATGGAGGGAGATATGACGATGAGAATGACTGAAGTTGAAGAAAACACAAAAAGAATGAAAATCTCTGAAAGCCTTGGTGCTGTAGAGAGAGAGAGAGAGAGAGAGCATATTCTAATGAAATAAAAGAGATAAGAGTAGAGGAATCTAGCTCTAATTTGGCAACTGCAAAAGTAGGGGCACATATAGCTATATGTGCAAAGAATACAAGTGAAGTGTGTGTTTTACATGTACAAAAAGCAAGCAGAGATAATGCGAAAAATAGAATAAGAGAAAGAGGAGTAACACTAATAGCGCTCGTAGTGACAATTTTATTCTCTTATGACGAAAAATTAAAATGTAGTAATAGCAAGG
The DNA here is from genome assembly GCA_944388665.1 of uncultured Clostridia bacterium. Classification (GTDB taxonomy): domain Bacteria; phylum Bacillota; class Clostridia; order TANB77; family CAG-508; genus CAG-269. Next base: position 24 of record CALXJQ010000046.1, on the reverse strand, counting down.
GTTTCCTCCTAGCAACAATTTAGT
>CALXJQ010000045.1 GCA_944388665.1 uncultured Clostridia bacterium | reverse complement strand
TGAGCTATCCGCGACTCGAACGCGGGACAACTTGATTAAAAGTCAAGTGCTCTACCACCTGAGCTAATAGCCCATATTGTTGTGTATCCCACAACGCTTTTTTAGTTTACAATATTTTTGCGAAAATGTCAAGAGGTTTATGAAAAATTTTTGATTTTTTTGCTATTTTTTGGTTCTTTTCTTATTTTTCTTCTTACTTTTCTTCTTCTTCATTCAATTTATCCAAAACTTCTTGCACATCTATTCCATGTACCTCGCATGCTTCTTCTAAAGTTTCAATTTGTGATGCAGGACATCCCAAACAATGCATTCCAGCTTCCATAAGTATATCAGCCTTTTCTGGAGCTTTCATAATAATTTCCCCTATTTGTGTATCCTTATTAAATTTCATTTTTAAACTCATTCCTTTCTTTTTTGCCATTTTGCTACGTCACTCTTGGCATATTACATAATTTTATCACATTTTTTGAAAAAAGTATAGACAAATTTCAAAAAATATTGTATGATAATAAAAATTAATACTAAGTTTATATATCATTAAGTTACTTAGGTGGTGATATTATTTCAAAATTAATTGATCTTTTCTTTGTTACATATTTCATTTATTTTGTTATTACCATTTATTCACTTTATACATTTTGCGAATTCTTTCTTTTTCATAGTAAACAAGGCGCAAAATTAGAGATTAAGAAAAAAAATTTTTAGTTCAGTGGAGGTGAACACATTATTTTAAAGTACTTATACCGTGTCGTTTTTTCTATAGTCTTTTTTGTTATTTTTTCATATCTTACTGTAACGACTTTTTATCCAATCTTTACTGCAGATGAAATTATAATAGATTATGGAATTCATCCTTTTGATATTTGCACCAATAACCCATCTTTGTGGGATTTTATTAAGAAATCTTATGTAATTTTTTACATATTTTCTACTTTAATTGTAAGTAATTTTATTTTTTCCAAATTTTTAAAGCTTATTCATTCTTTAAGTGTAAAATATTTGAATTTTAAAAAACATCTTTCAAAAAAGGCTTTTAAGCCTTCTGGTGCACATTTTGAAATAGATAAGAATAAATTAAGTCTAATTATAGGAAAAGATGAAAGTGGGAATTTGGTCTCTCTGCCAGAGTCGGGCTTATATCAGAATTTTTTAATAACTGGTACTATCGGCTCTGGCAAGACCTCATCTGCTATGTACCCTTTTACAAATCAGTTGATGAAATATAATTCTGAACATAAAGATAATAAAATTGGTATGCTAATTTTGGATGTAAAGGGGAACTATCATAAGCAAGTTTGTGATTATGCAAAAAAATATGGTTTAACTGATGATGTTATTATTATTGGGTTAGATTCTAACATTTGTTATAATCCTTTGCACAAGCCAAATTTGAAGCCTCAAGTTTTAGCAAATAGACTTAAAACTATACTTTTGCTTTTTTCTGAAAATAATTCCGAATCATATTGGTTGGATAAAGCTGAAGAGGTCTTGGCTGAATTTATTAAGCTATGTAGGATTTATAATGATGGCTATGTTACTTTTGCGGAGTTGCACAAGCTGGTAACAATTTCCGGATATTATAAGGAAAAAATTCCTAAGTTGAGGGAACTTTTCATTTCTAATAAATTATCCCAAAGTGAAATTTATGAGCTTAATGCTTGTTTAGATTTTATTAGAAATGATTTTGAAAGTTTAGATCCTAGGACTAAGTCAATTTTAGTTTCAGAAATTTCTCGTATAACTCACACTTTTGTTTCTGACTATGACATAATTCGAACTTTTTCGTCTCCTAAGGAAAATCTAACTTTTGATGGCTTTTCTGAAGTTTTGCGTTCTGGGAAAATTGTAATTTTAAATTTGAATATTTCGGAATATTCGTCGCTTTCTAAAATTATTGCAGCATATTTAAAGCTGGATTTTCAGTCTGAGGTAATGTTTAATTTGTCGCATAATCTCTGCAGAACGTCATGTTTTATTTGTGATGAGTATGACAAATATGCAACAAAAACAGATGGTGATTTTTTCTCTTTAAGTAGAGAGGCAAAGTGCATAAATATCGTTAGTACTCAAAGTTATTCTTCGCTTAAAAGTACTTTAAAAGAAGAGGCTTTTGTTAAGGTAATTACTCAAAATTTAATTAATAAAATTTGGTTTAGAACTGATGATACTTATACAATTGAGGAAGCTCAAAAACAAATTGGGAAAATGGATAAAGAAAGGATCTCGAAAAGTATTTCTGAAAGTGCTAAAGAGACAAAATTCAGTTACATTATGAATACTTTAAATTCTCGTGATTCTAATATCTCTGAGACATATAGTACATATTTACAAAATGATTTTGTATATGATACCAATTTTTTTACTCAGGAATTAGAGACTTTTACTTCTCTTGCATTTTTATCTGATGGGAAGAAAATATTTAAGCCACAAAAATTAAAAATGCTACCATATTTTTTAGAATTTTAATAAAGCTATATTAGCTAGAATGGAGGTACTATGGATAAAAAAATTTATTATTTTAAATTTATTATTATTTTATTTTTTATATTTACTTTTTCTTTAGCTATTCCTGCATTTGCTGCATTTGGAGAGCCAGAAATTGTAGGTAAAATAAATTCTGCTTTTGAATCTATACTTGAATGGATTTTAAAAATTGCTACACCTGCAGCCGCAGTGGCTGTTGGCACTGGTGTTTTTATGCAAAAATTTAGTTTTGGTGATGAAGAAAGAATTCGTACAGCTAAAAAAATAATTAAAGGATCATTATTTGCTTATGCTTTTATTTTGGCAATTAACTTAATATTAACAGCAATTAAATCTTTAATAAGTTAAAAGGAGGTATTTTTGGAAACTACTACTAATATTACACAAATTATAATAAATACAATTAACACTATTTTTGAGACACTTTTTAGTTCTGTTGACAATAGTCTTTACTCTGTTTTGGATGATATTACTTTTATAAGTTCAGATATTTTGACAGATAAAAACTTTGAAACTCTTTTTGGGACTTCTACTTCTAATGGCATTCTTTTAATAGCAAATTCTTTATTACTGGGTTTTATTATTTATTTTGCAACTAAATATTTGATGTCTCATTTGATATACACTCAAAGTGAAAAGCCTACTAGTTTTATTTTTAAATTAGTTATTTTTGGAATTTGCATGAATTGCTCTTTCTTTATTGTTCAACTAATTTTAGATTTAAACTTTAATATTACATCTGCTTTACAGTCACTTGGGGAGCAATTGTTTAATAAAAAGATTTGTTTTTCTGAATTAATAAATGTAATTAATTCAAATATTTCTATTGAAAATAGCTCTCTAAATATTTTCTCAATTGACGGGTTAATTAAGAGCACTCTATCTTTATCACTTTTGACTTTAGTTTTTTCTTATTCTTTTAGATATGTGATGATTAAAATTTTAGTTTTGCTCTCTCCTTTCGCTTTCCTTTGCTTAACGATGGAGTCTACGAAAAGCTTTTTTAGAGTATGGGCCAAGAATTTAATTTCATTGCTTTTTATACAAATAATTGTTGTTCTTGTTTTACTATTGCTATTTTCTATGGACTTTAGCTCTACAAATTTATTTTCGAAATTTGTTTACATTGGTGGAATTTATGCTTTAATTAAAGCAAATTCTTTTGTGAGAGAATTTATTGGTGGAGTTTCCACAAATATTACCCAACCTGTGAAAAACTTTTTTAAAATTTAATTTTGATTGGAGGTGTTATTTTGAAATTTATTTTTCCACAAAATTATAACTTTAAGACAAAGTTTTTAGGAATTATAGATTACCCTACTTTATTTCTTAATGCTTCTTGGTGTGGCATAGTATTTTTAATTGTTTGGTTTTTTGTTCCTAATATTTCACTTAAAGTGTTTGTTTTTATAAGCCTTTGTTTCCCTTTAATTTTGCTAAGTTTTTCAGGCTTTAATGGAGAGAATGTTGTTTATGTTTTTCACTATTTTTTAAAGTTTCTGCATAAGCAAAAATTATTTTTATACAAAAAATAATTTTTATTTGCTACAACGCCCTATTTGTCTATAGAATCGCTTACAAAAACTTTTTTGCTCCTTGAATTTTTTGTCTAAAAAAGATATAATCAGATTCGGGGGGATAGAAATGAAGCTAGAGCAAAAAGACAGATCTTTACTTTTTTCTGAAACTACAATTCCAGACATATTTTTTTCTGAGTATCTTGCTGAATTATCAGGAGATAGCTTGAAAATATATATGTATATACTTTTTTTGTCTAAATATGGCAAGGACATAAAAGTAAATGATTTATCTAAGAAACTAAATATACCTTTAAAAACACTTAATGATTCTATGAAAAAATTAGAAGAACTTGGATTGATTACAAAAAAGACTACTGGATATATAATTACAGATTTACAAGAGTTAACGCTTCATAATTTATATACTCCTAATCTTACTATGTCTAAAGAAAAAGTAGAAAGAACTGCTAAAAATAAAACTAGGGCTAAAGCAATTGAACATATTAATAATATGTATTTCCAAGGAATTATGGGGCCATCTTGGTATAATGATATTGACCTTTGGTTTAATAAATATGGCTTTGATGAGCAAGTAATGATTGCTTTATTTGATTATTGCTATAATAGAAGTGCAATGCACAGAAATTATGTGCAAACTGTTGCAGAAGCTTGGGCCTCAAACAATGTAAAGACTTGGAATGACTTAGATAAATATTATGAGAAACAAGAAACTTTAAATAAATATAAAAAGCTAATTGCTAAAAAGTTAGGCAAACATGGTGGTTTGACTCAATATGAAGAAGCATACATTGAAAATTGGGTGCTTAATTTTGGTTATGATATGGACATTATCGAAATTGCTTTAAGGAGAACTACATATAAACAAAATCCTACTTTTGAATATATTAATAACATCATTACAGACTGGCATGAAAGGAATTTAAAAACTCCTGAAGAAGTTAATGCCTTTATTGAGCAACGCAAAAAGCAAAGTAAAAATGTTAAAGAACTTAAAGCTCAAGTTAATAAAGATAGCTATGAGCAGCGAAATTACGAAAATTTGGACTTTTTATATGCCAACAATCAACAGCATGCATAAAGGAGGTTATTTGGTATGGCTAATGAAACTTTATCTACTTTGTTAAAACAATATGAGCAAAAAAAATCCAGAGCAGAAATAGCCGCAGATGAAAGAAAAATGGATTTATATAAAAAAGTTCCAGAACTTCAAGGAATAGAAGATAAAATTAATTCTGTTTCTATTTCTGTTACTAAGCATATTTTAACAAGTCCAGAAAGTAATGCCGGTGATACATTGAAAAATTTCAATCACACCATGGATGCTCTTAAAGCGCAAAAGGAGCAAATTTTTAAGAAATTTGATATTCCTGCAGATTATTTAGAACCTCACTATGAGTGCCCTATATGTAAGGATACGGGCTTTATTAAAAGAGCAGACTATACTTCTGAGATGTGTAATTGTTTAAAGCAAAAATTGCTAAATATTTCTTTTAATAAGTCAAATATGTCTGCCTTGTCTAAAGAAAATTTTAACAACTTTAATGCAAATTTTTTCTCTGATCAGGCAGACCCTGCTAAGTATCGCTTTAATATTTCTCCAAGGGAAAATATTATGAATATCAAAAATAGATGCTTAGAATTTATTGAAAACTTTGATGATCCATCTGCTAAAAATTTACTTTTTACGGGCAATACCGGTTTACGGTAAGACTTTTATGTCAAACTGTATTGCTAAAGAATTACTTGCCAAAGGAAAAACTGTTTTATATCAAACAGCTCCTGTATTGCTTGAGAGCGTAATAGATTATAAGATGAGCAAGCAAAAAAATACTGAAGAAAATATTTATAAATCTGTTTTAGAATCTGACTTATTAATTATTGACGACTTAGGCACAGAAAGTTTGAACAGTATGAAGTTAAGTGAATTATTTACTATTATAAACACTAGAATTTTAAATATGAATAACAAAATTACCAAAACAATAATTTCTACAAATTTAGGAATTAATGAAATATTTAGAAAATATGAAGAAAGAATTGGCTCAAGAATAGCTGGATATTATGATATTTATTCTTTTTTTGGCGATGATTTAAGATTAAAAAAAATAAGGGCTTAGCAATTTAGCTAGTCCTTATTTTTTATTTATTTTGTAATTTCTTCATCTTCTGGTCTTAAAATTTCTATGCTAACAACTTTGCCTCCGTCGTTTGTTCTCATTAATGTAACGCCCTGTGTTGCTCTTCCTAATATGCTTATATCTTTTACATTTATTCTAATAATTGTTCCTTTGTCTGTTATTAGCATTACATCATCATCTTCATTTGCTATTCTTACTCCTACAAGCTTTCCAGTCTTTGGTGTAATCTTGTATGTTACAACACCTTTTCCACCTCTTAGCTGAACTCTGTATTCATCTAATTCAGTACGTTTTCCAAAGCCATTTTCTGTAATTGTAAGTAATGTTGCTTTTCCGCCTGCTATAACAGATTCCATTCCAATTACTTCATCGTCATCTTCAAGCCTTATTCCTATTACGCCTTGTGAAACCCTTCCAATTGGACGTACTTCTTTTTCGTCAAATGTTATGCACAAGCCATTTCTAGTTACTAGCACTACATTATCTTGACCATCTGTCAACCTAACTCCAATCAATTCATCATTTTCTTTTAGAGTTATACCCTGTAAGCCAGTCTTTCTTGTTGTGTCATATTCTTTCAAAGACGTTTTCTTTATAAGGCCATGCTTTGTTGCCATCAATAAATATTTGTCTTCAGCAAAGTTTTGAATTGGTATAACTGCAGATATTTTTTCTCCTGGCTCCAAACTCAATAAGTTTACAATTGCAGTTCCCTTTGCCGTTCTTCCCGCTTCTGGAATCTCATAACCTCTTAATTTATATAGCTTTCCTTTATTTGAGAAGAATAATATCATATCATGTGTTGAAGCAGTAAAGATTTGTTTTACAAAATCTTCTTCCCTTGTTGTCATTCCAGAGATGCCTTTTCCGCCTCTCTTTTGACTCTTATATGTATCTAGCGGCATCCTTTTGATGTATCCTAAATGTGTTAGAGTTACAACTGTTTGTTCCTCTTTTATTAAATCTTCTACATCAATTTCGCCTTCTGCAGCAACTATCTTAGTTTTTCTTTCATCGCCAAATTTTTCTCTTATTTCTAGCAATTCTTCTTTGATGATATCATAAACTAAACGGTCACTATTTAAAATTTCTCTTAAATGTGCAATCAGTTCCATTAATTGTTTATACTCTTCTTCAATCTTCTCACGTTGCAAGCCTGATAATGTTTTTAACCTCATATCCAAAATTGCTTGAGCTTGTACATCTGTAAGTCCAAATCTATTCATCAATTTTTCCTTAGCGTCATCATAAGAAGAACGAATAATTTGGATAACTTCATCAATGTTGTCAATTGCTATTCTTAATCCCTCTAAAATGTGAGCTCTTGCTAAAGCTTTGTCTAAATCAAACTTTGTCCTTCTAAGAACAACTTCCTTCCTGTGGTCTATGTAGCAATCCAAGCATTGCCTTAATGTTAAAATCTTTGGCTCTCCATTTACAAGTGCAAGCATTATAATTCCAAAAGTAGTTTGCATTTGCGTATGCTTAAATAGTTGATTTAGCACTACTTGAGGGTTTGCATCTCTTTTTAGCTCTATTACGACTCTAACTTTAGCATTTCTGTCTGACTCGTCTCTACATTCTGAAATACCTTCAACTTTTTTCTCTTTAGACAAATCTGAAATAGTTTTAATCAAATTAGCCTTATTTACCTGATATGGCAATGATGAAACAATAATTCTTTGCCTATTGCCGCTCATCTCTTCTATCTCTGTTTCAGCACGCAAAGTAATCTTACCTTTACCTGTTGTATACGCCTTTTTGATTCCATCTAGTCCCAAAATAAGCCCCTCTGTAGGGAAATCTGGCCCTTTAATTATACCCATCAAATCTTCATCTGTAACATTATCTTCATCAATGATTTTGATAATTCCATCTATTACTTCAGTTAGATTGTGTGGCGGAATATTTGTTGCCATACCTACGGCAATTCCTGAAGAACCATTAATCAAAAGCGCTGGTATTCTTGCTGGCAAAACTGTTGGCTCTTGCAACCTATCATCATAGTTTGGCATAAAATCAACTGTATTTTTTTCAATATCTGTCAACATATATGAAGCTATCTTTGACATTCTTGCTTCTGTATACCTCATTGCTGCAGCTCCATCTCCATCAACAGAACCAAAATTTCCATGACCATCAATTAATGGATATCTCATAGAGAAATCTTGCGCCATTCTAACCATTGCATCATAAACAGAGCTATCTCCATGTGGATGGTACCTACCCAAAACAGAACCTACAGTATTTGCGCATTTCCTGTATGGCTTATCTGCCGTAATTCCATCTTCGTTCATAGCATACAAAATTCTTCTGTGAACTGGCTTTAAGCCATCTCTTACATCTGGAAGTGCACGTGATACTATAACGCTCATCGCGTAGTCTATGTACGCAGTGCGCATTTCTTTTTCGATATCTCTTTCAATAATTTTTCCGTCGTTTCTTTGTTGTGGTATTTCTTCCATTCTTATCGCATTCCTTTCATCTTTAATATATTGTAAATATTATTGTAAAATATGTTTTTACGATTATTTTTTACTCTTGTATTATACTAAAAATCACGTTTTTTTGCAAGGGGAATCTTAAACATCTTTTTGTGCATCTTTTTCCTATATGATGTTTGATATTTGCATATTTTAGGAGGTAGGTACTATCTTTTTTTAATCATGCCCTTCTGTTGAAAAAGTGAAGAATTTCGAAAAGTTCTTCACTTTTTTATATCTATTGGGCATATTTTTTAGTTCTCAATCTGGATTCTCTCTAGTGTTCTATGAATTTTGTACGGGCCGCAGGTCTATTTTATTGAGTATGTGCCATCTGATTGCTGAACTAGTTGAACATCAGATTTTAAGCAGACTATAGGACGAAATCCGATTCCATCGTCGTTATAGCTACCGCCATATCCGCCATTTCCTATATATATACCATAACTCGTCATCCACATAGCATTTTTATCCATATCTCCTGGACTAGCAATCCACATTCCTGTAGCTTTGTTACCTTCACTAATTACATATAAACTATCATTTTCTATGTCTACTGTATTATCTCCGTAACGATCTGTAGATAATCTGGCACTATATCCAGTACCACTCATATTATAATTTATCGTTTTATTTGGATATTTTTTGTTATATGAGGTGCAAAATAAATCTAATGTTGGTCCACCTATTGCATATTCTGCTTTGCCTGCATTATCTGTAAATGTATCCCATACATTTGTGTCTAGCATATATGCTACTGCTTTCATATTATTATTCGTATTTTCTGGATGCATATCCAAGTACCATAACCATGGTTTTACTAAACTATTGGTTATATCACTTGAACCTATGTAATCATTTATTACATTATCAAATGACAATCTATAAGTGCTATGAGCTGTTATTGCTGTGTTTCTTTTTCCTTTTGGTGCATAGGTTGCTGATATATAGTCATCTGCTATCAAATATATGTTATTTGTATTTGTTCCTGGAGTTTTTCCCGCATAGAATATCTTCCATTTTACATCAGCTTCTCCATTTTTTGGCTTGTAATCTACATACTGTCCATAGTATTTATTTGGATTGTTTGCTATATCAGTAGTTTCTATCGGTTTCAATATTGAAATAGCCCCACTTACTGTCTCTTTCTTATTTCCAGCTCTATCTATTGTTAATACATGTAAATAATATGTTCCTTCTGCGCTTGCACTTACTGTTACAGTATTTCCACTAATCGTTCCTGTGTAGCTTGCTTCGTCTTCTCCTATATTTCCACTTACAGTGTTAAAAATATATTTCCCTGAAGCTACGCCACTTTCGTTGTCTGTTTGGGTTACTGTTGCTGTTATTTGTTCATCTACATCTGCTGTATTTCCTGTGAATTGTATTGTTGCACTTGGTTTTACATTATCTTGTATATTTAATGAAGCTGGGCTTCCGGCATTATTTCCATCCCACAATCTTGCATATACTACGCTTCCATGAGTTAAGCTTGAAATTATGCCACCGTTATCAATTACTTGATATGCACTATCTGATAAGCTACCTCCACTTGCTACTACTTGGTATTGAATTTGTAGGCTGTTGTTTACTCCTGAGCCTTTGCTTACTGTTACACTTGCCGTTCCTTGGTTTGAATTCCACTGTATATTTCCCCATACTATGCTTCCAGTTTGTCCATCTCCTGGGTCTGGAATTTTATCTGTCGTTATGCCTAGTAATGTGCCACTTCCTGCATTCCCTGCCTTATCTACCACTTCTACCTTAATATCATATCTTACTCCTTGCTCTAAACTTTCAAATGTATAACTTGCATTTGCGCTTGTTGCTATTGGCTCTTGTGGATAATCTGAATCTGTTGTCTTCTTTATATAATAATTATAAGTTGGTGTGTCAGGCATTCCACTTTCACCATCGTGTACATTTATATTTACAGTAATTGCATTCGTACTTGTTGCACCTTGCGTTACGCTCACTGTTGGAGGTGTTGTGTCTTTTATTTCTATTACTTTATCGCTTCCGTCTCTAGTGCCATCTGTTAAGTGAATATAAACTTTTTCTCCATTTGTTAAGCCATCTATCGTGCCTTCATCTAATCTTGTATAATTGCTGTCTCCCTCTTTCTTATACTCAATATATAAACTGTCGTCTACATTGTCATCTTTTGTTACCGTGATGCTTGCTGTTCCATCTCCATTCCAATTTGGGCCATGTACATTTATGATTCCGTCAGTGCTTGCATCTGGGATTGTAATTAGAGTTGTTACTCCTGTTAAGTCTCCAAAGCCTGCGTTACCAGCATTATCAGTTGCTTCTACTCTAATGTCATAGTCTTCATTATCATCTAATCCTTCGAATGTGTAGCTTCCTGTTATATTTGTTGTTGTTGGCTGAGTTGGATAGGTTGGTTCTGAACTCTTTTTAATATAATAGTTGTAAGTTATTGGACTTGTCATTCCACTTTGGTCATCTGTTGCATTTATTGTTACTGCTATGCTATTTTCTGTTACTGTGCCTTTATTTACTGCTACTGTTGGAGCAGTAGTGTCTTCTACTTTTATTGACGCTGGGCTTCCTCCATTTGTTCCATCCCATAGTCTAGCATATACTGTGCTGCCATTTGCTATATTAGAAATTGATCCTCCATTATCTATTGTTTGATATGCTCCTTCTGTTGGAGTGCTACCATTTGTAACTATTTGATACTGAAGTTGTAGGTTGTTGTCAACTCCTGAGCCTTTACTTACTGTTACACTTGCTGTACCGTTAGTTTGGTTCCAATTTATATTGCCCCAGATAATATTGCCTTCTGCCTCACCTGATGGAATTGTTTCTGTTGAAATACTTGTTAATGTGCCTGTTCCTGTGTTTTCAGCTTTGTCTACAACCTCTACTTTTATGTCATAACTTACTCCTTGCTCTAAATTATCAAATGTATGACTTGCGTTTGTGTCTGATACTGGTGTTTCTGGATAATTTGGCTCTGTGCTTGGTTTAATATAGTAATTATATGTTATTGTGTCTGGCATTCCACCTTCACCATCGTGTACATCTACATTTACAGTAATTTCATTTGTACTTGTTGCACCTTGAGTTACAGTTACTGTTGGTGGAGTTTCGTCTTTGATTTCTATTTCTTTGTCTTCGCTGTCTCTGTCTCCATCAGTAATGTGAATATAAATCTTGTCTCCATCTTGCAAACCATCTATTGTGCCCCCATCTTCTAGTTTTGTATACTCATCATCGCCTTCTTTTTTATATTCAATGTCTAAATCGCCGTCCACATTTTCACCTTTTGTAATCGTAATATCTGCAGTTCCGTCTCCTTTCCAGTTTGGTCTTTCTACATTAATTACACCATCATCATTTATATTTGGAATTGTGATTAGTGTTTTTACTCCTTTTAATTCGCCTGAACCAGTATTTCCTGCATTATCTGTTACTTCTACTTTAATGTCATAAGTTGTGTTGTCATCTAGGCCAGTAAATGTGTAGCCTGCGTTGCCATCAGTTGCTTCTGGCTGAGTTGGATAG
>CALXJQ010000044.1 GCA_944388665.1 uncultured Clostridia bacterium | reverse complement strand
AATCCTTTCATGGTTGTTTCTTCATCTGTTGTATCTATTCCTGAGAAATTAAATTTTAATATGTTATAACTGTTTTTTAACTTTGTTGGATGTTTTCCTATATATGTTTCTCCGTATAATTCTTCAAACTTATTTGCCTTCTTAACATCATAATAATTTTCCAACATACTTGTAAATAATGTTTTTCCAAATTTTCTTGGACGTAAAAATAAAATTCTTTTTTCGGCCAAATTCTCTAACTTTTCTATATACATAGTTTTATCTACATAATAATAGCCATCTTCTATTAATTCTTCATAATTGCTTATTCCATAAGGTAATTTTTTCACTTTTTACCACTTCCTCTTATATTTTTACCTTTTTAATTTTACTATATCAAAAGAAAAATAGCAAGAAAAATATTCTTGCTATTCATAATGCTCTAGTAATTTATATTGTATGTGCCATCAGATTGCTCCTCCAATTGAACTTTGGGGACGTTCCTTAAAGTTCACTTCCATCATCAACAAATTTTATCAAAATAGGCATTTGTAAAATGGCTTTTAAAGTTCAAATTTTTCTATATTTATAGAAATTTTATTGATGATATATGTAATTATTCTAGGAGTACGTTCGAATGTGAATTAGACTCGCTTAGAACTTCTTTATTAATTTTGTGGAAAGAGTTCAAAAACTTGTTTTTGGAAGGGCGCCACAAAATTAATTTAGAAGTTCTTGATGAGGATAATGAACCGAGAACACGACTAGAATAATTACATATATCTTTATAAGTATTTTTCTATAAATTTACAAAATTTAAAAATGAACTTTAAGGAACGTCCCCAAAGTTCAAGATGTTTTTTTCCTCCGTCCCCAAAAGCACCCCAAAAACATCTATATTTCTACTACTGTTACTCCCATTTCGCCTTCGCCGTAAGTGCCCATTCGATAAGATTTGACGTGTGGGTTGCGTTTTAGGAAGTTATGGATGCCTTCTCTTAGTTTGCCTGTGCCTTTGCCATGGACGATTCTTACGGTGTTTAATTTTGCGAGGCTGCAGTCGTCTAGGAATTTGTCTATTAATGGCAAAGCGTCGTCAACGGTAAGGCCTATTACGTTTATTTCCGGTTTTACTGTGGATGCTTTTGAATTTATTTTACTTGTAATATGGACGCCTGCAGCACCGTGTTTAGCGCCTGCACCGCTAGCGTTTTTGTTGGAAGCAACTGAGTTTTCTGGTTTTACAAGGCTTAGGTCTTTGATGTTTACATTCATTTTCATGCTTCCTATTTGAACTTGTACCTCATTTGATTTTGATGGATGTGCAGAGATTATTGTGCCTTGTTTTCCTAATGTGCGTACGAAGACTTGCTGGTTTGGCTTGATATCTTCTGGTTTTAACTCAGAAAGTTGTGAATTATCTGCATCGTTTTCCGCACTGAAACTTAGATTGCTAAGTTTTATGCCTTTTATTTTAGAGTTTAGTGTATTTCTAAGTTCTTCTAGGTTTACTTTGTCTTGTGACTGAAGAATTTTTACCTCATCTTTAGCATCAAGCAAGATGTTTCTGGCTTGGATTTTTGCGTTGTTGATTATTTCTTTTTCTCTGCGGTCTAGTTCATAATTGTCGCGCTCCAAAGATTCGCGCAATGCTGTGACTTTGCGCAATTCTTCTTGTGTCTGCTCTTTTTCTTTTTCGATTTCAGATTTGTCATCATAGATGCTTTTTAGAAGATTTTCGATGTCTACTTGGTTTGAGGTCATCATTTTTTTTGCATTTTCTATTATTTTTGTGTTTAACCCAAGCTTTTGGCTGATTTCAAATGCATTGCTTTTTCCAGGAATTCCAACTAATAGCTTATATGTTGGGCTTAGTGTTGCAATGTCAAATTCGACCGAAGCATTTTCGAAGCCATCTGTAACTAACGCATATTGTTTCAATTCTTGATAATGCGTTGTGCTTACTGTTAGAGCTCCTAGGTCTTTGAAGTATGCAAGTATGCTGATTGCAAGGTTTGCACCTTCTAATGGGTCTGTGCCAGAGCCAAGCTCGTCTAATAAAATCAATGAGTTTGCGGTAGCATTTTTGGTTATTTGCACTATGTTTTTAAGGTGTGAAGAAAATGTGCTTAAAGAATCACTGATGCTCTGGTCATCACCGATGTCAGCAAAGATTTGGTCAAATACATATATTGATGAATGCGCATCAACTGGTATGTTAAGGCCACTACATGCCATGCAAGAAAGCAAGCCGATGGTTTTTAGTGTGACTGTTTTTCCACCTGTGTTAGGTCCTGTAATTACTAAGCTTGAGAATTCTTTTCCGAGGCTTAATGTTATTGGCACTACTTTATCAGCATCTATTAATGGGTGCCTTGCATTTTTTAGATATATTTCCTTTTTTTCGCTTATGTCTGGCGTATTGGCATTTATTGCACGTGAGTATTTTGCTTTTGCAAAAATAAAATCCAACTTACCAATCAACTCACAATCGTGCTCTAGCTCAGCAGTATAAGGAAAAAATAGTTTTGAAAGCTCTAAAAGGATTTTTTCAATTTCAAGTTCTTCTTCAACTTTTAAGCTTGCCAATTCGTTGTTCATTTCGAACACTGAAATTGGTTCAATAAATACTGTTGAACCAGCATTTGAAACATCATGTACAAAGCCTTTAATCTGAGAGCGATATTCTTCTTTTACAGGGATTACAAACCTGTCATTTCTGATTGTTACTATATTTTCTTGGATATATTTTGAGTAACTGGCAGAATGGATAAGGCTCTGGAGCTTGCTTCTTATGTCTTGATCAAGTTTTCTTTTTTTCCTCCTGATGGATTGCAGATTTTTGGAGGCTTTGTCATCTATTGTGTTTTCATCTATGATTTTCTCGAAAATTGTTGAGTAAACATTTTTGTTAGAATATAACTCTGAAAACAAATTTGAAATTGTAGGGTAATCTGCCACATCTAAGAAATCTTGGTTAAAATAATCTTTTAACTCCTGTGCTAATTTAAAAATGTTAGCCAAGTTTAAAAGAGCTTTAGCAGATAGCTGTGAGTTGCTCTGTAAAAGCTTAAGTTCAACTGTAATATCGGCAATTTCGTACAAACCTGGGAAACTATTTCTATAAGCTAAATTCACCGCTTCTGCTGTTTCGTTTAAAATTTCTTTTACTTCATCTTTGTCATTTGAAGGCAACAAGCTTAGTGCCATTTTCCTTCCCTTGTAAGTTGCGCAATAATTACTTAATTTTTCTACTACTTTATTAAATTCCAATTTTTCCAAATAATGCTTATACATATTTTTCAATTACAAGTACCGTCCTTCCGCTTCTTGTGGTTCCTTCAAACTTTTTGACCACAAACCTTCCTTTTCCTCTTATTGTAATAATATCATTTAATTTTATTTGCTTAGAAAGCTTTGTTTCACTTTGTCCATTTACAAAAACTCTCTCTTGATTGATAATCTGCGCCGCCTTATTTCTTGAAGTTCTTGCCAAATCTGAAACAATATTATCTAGTCTTAATGATGGAACTATAATTTTTACCTCTTCCATCCTGACTTCTCTTTTATGAAGGTTTTCTATCGCTTCGATTGTTATTTTGCTATTGGCAAATCGCGTTAAGCTAGGAAGCTGGCTTGTGAGAATTTCTGCAAAATCTGCGACGACTATAATGTCTGCACCTTCGTGTGAAACTATAATGTCTCCAACTTTTTCTCTAGTAAAGCCCAATTTGATAATTCCGCCTAAATAATTTCTATGTGCATATTTACCATAATCCTCCTCCGGCAAAGTCACTCTTACTACTTTAAAGATGTTTAAATAATCGTCTTGTGGATTTATAATTGCCACTTTTCTTTCTGCCTCTTCGTATCCACCATATAATTTGTAATTTTTAAAATTATTTTTTCTAAAAAAATTCTCTACAAGAGCAACTTGGTACATATCTAAAAAATCTGTGTGCTCTTGAGTTTTACGTTTCTCTGCAAACTCAACTTTATCTAAAACTTGTGCTAGGCACATTTTGTCCTCTTGCCTTTTATAATCTTTTAACATTTCTTGCTTTTTCATCTCTTTTTTTCCTTTCTTTCATCTTTCTGGGTTAGAAAAGAATTATAATTATTTGTTACAATTTACAGTCTATATCAATAAACATCAAAAATATTATGATAGATAATTTTTTGTACGAAATTAAAATTAGTCAACTGTGAATTGTGCAATTATTTTTCAACCGCTGAAATTATTGAATCTTCATCTTGTTTGTATAATCTTTCTAGCTCCTCAACCGTTCCATGTTGTATAAATTTATCTGGATATGCATAAGATTTAACATTAATATCCTCTAGTTTTTCGTCTACTATAAGCTCTTTTATTGCAGTTGCTAGTCCATTAATTATAGTACCATCTTCTATTGTAATTACATTTTTAGTTTTTTCTATTGATTTTTTTATAGTCTCTTTATCTAATGGCTTTAGAAATCTAGCATTTATTACTTCTACACTATACTTTTCGCCAATCTTTTTATTTGCTTGCTGATTTTCTTCAAACGTTCCAGACGTTTCAGACCTGCCAGGCTGCTTGGCATCAGTCTTTTCAGACATCTGTTTTTCTAATTTTTCTGCGACTTTCATGGCTCTTGCCACAGTTTTGCCAATTGCAATAATGGTCAAATCTTTTCCTTCTTTTAGTATTTCTGCTTTGCCCAAAGTTATTTTATCTTCTTTAGGAAATTGTATAGCATCTTCACCACCTCTAGGGTACCTTATAACTACTGGCTTTCCGTATCCCACAGCGAAATCTAACATATCTTCTAGTTCTTTAAAATTCTTTGGCGCCATAATGGTCAAATTAGGTACAAGCCTAAAAAATGCCATATCCAGCGTTCCTTGGTGAGTTTCGCCATCTGCGCCAACTATTCCTGCTCTGTCAACACACATAATAACTGGCAAATTCTGCAAGGCTATGTCATGTATAACTTGGTCAAAGGCCCTTTGGTAAAATGTCGAATATATTGGTACCACTGGAATTAATCCTTCCTTAGCCATGCCTGCAGCCAGGCATACGGCATGTTGCTCTGCAATGCCTACATCGAAAAATCTTTTTGGGAATTCTTTTGCAAATTCTGTAAGTCCTGTACCATCTTTCATAGAGGCTGTTATTGCAACTATTTTTGGATTTTCTTTTGCTAAACTTACTAACTTTTCTCCAAATACCTTTGAATAATCTTTTGACTTTGGTTTCTTAGGCTTTCCTGTTTCTATATCAAATGGAGAAGTTGCGTGGAATTTGTCCGGATTCTGCTCCGCAATCTCGTAGCCTTTGCCCTTTTTTGTCAAAACATGTATTAAAACTGGTTCTTTTATCTGCTTGCTCACTCTAAGCAGGCTTTCGAGTTTTTCTAAATCATGGCCGTCAACAGGTCCCAAATATTTAAAGCCAATGTCTTCAAAAAACATTTTTGGTATTATAAGCTGCTTAATACTTCTTTTTACTTTTTGTACAATTTTAACTATTGGCTTTCCTATAACTGGCACTTTATATAAAAATTTCTTAACAGATATATTGGTCGTTGTATATGCTTTTTTAGTTCTTAATTTACTCAAAAACATATTTAAGCCACCAATGTTTTTAGAAATGCTCATTTCATTATCATTTAAAATAACAGTAAGCTGTGTATTACTATAGCCTGCGTCATTTAACGCTTCAAGAGCGATACCACCTGTTAGTGCACCATCTCCTATTACTGCAATTACTGAATTATCTTTGCCTTCAATGTCTCTAGCCCTAGCCATTCCTAATGCTGCTGAAATTGAAGTTCCACTATGGCCAGTGTTAAAGCAGTCTGATTCTGACTCATTTGTCTTTGGAAATCCGGCAATTCCGCCTAGCTTTCTCAAAGTTTTTAGTTCTTCTTTTCTTCCAGTAATAATTTTATGTGTGTAACTTTGGTGTCCAACATCCCAAACAATCTTATCTTTTGGGACGTCAAATACGCTGTGTAATGCAATTGTTAGCTCCACAACGCCCAAATTAGAGGCAAGATGCCCTCCATTTTCGGACACTACCTCTAATATATATTTTCTTATTTCTTCTGCCAATTTTTTTTGTTCATCTATTGATAATTTTTTTACATCCTCTGGCGAGTTTATTTTTTCTAGCATTTTTATCACCTTTATGCTATACTATAACACATTTTTTAGCTTTTAGCAATGGCAAAATAGCCACTAGTTTTTTAACCTAAGTGGCTATTTATATTTTTTACTTTTCAACAATAATTTTTCCATCTTTTGCTCCTATTTTATTAACTTTGTTTTTCTTTAGTTTGCCATCTAATATATCTTCTGCTAGGCTATCTTCTAATATATTTTGAATTGTCCTTCTTAAAGGACGTGCGCCAAAGTTTTTGTCTATTCCTTTACTTGCAATTAATTTTTTAACACTTGGCTCTAACTCAATTTTAATTTTTTGAGCATCTAGCCTGTCTATAACTTCTTTAAGCATTATATCTATAATTTTGCCAATCTCTTTATCAGTCAATTTATGGAACACGATAATTTCATCAATACGGTTTAGGAACTCTGGCCTAAACTCTTTTTTCAAAGCTTCCATAACTTCTTTTTTAGTTTCTTCATAGTCTTTGTTTTCCTTCTCTTTTTTATCGCTGTCTTCTTCTTTTACAAATCCTAAAGCCTTTTTATCTGTAATAAGCCTTGCCCCAACATTTGAAGTCATAATAACTACAGTATTTTTGAAATTTACAGTTCTACCTTGACTATCAGTTAATCTACCGTCATCCAATATTTGCAACAACATATTCATTACATCTGGATGAGCTTTTTCGATTTCGTCAAATAGGATTACAGAATATGGTTTTCTTCTTATTTTTTCTGTCAACTGACCGCCTTCATCAAATCCTACATATCCTGGAGGTGAACCTATCAATTTAGAAACTGAATGTGGCTCCATATATTCAGACATATCAATTCTTATCATAGCGCTCTCATCGCCAAATAAACACTCTGCCAAAGCTTTTGACAATTCTGTTTTACCAACACCAGTTGGGCCTAAAAATAGGAATGAACCAATTGGTCTGTTTGGATCTTTCAATCCAACTCTGCCTCTACGAATTGCCTTTGCAACTGCTTCGACAGCCTCATCCTGGCCAATAACCCTTTTGTGTAATTCTTTTTCAAGATTTCTCAATCTTTTGTTCTCGTCTTGGGTTATTCTGCTTGCTGGAATTCCTGTCCAACTAGATATAACTTCGGCAATATTTTCTTCTGTAATATTTACAACTTCTTTTGTATTTTTATTTTTCCAGTTTTTCTTTTCTTCTTCATATTTGGCTTTTAGCTCTCTTTCTTTATCTCTTAGGCTCGCAGCTCTTTCGAATTTTTGTGCTCTTACTGCTTCTTCCTTATCTTTTTGTATATCTTCAATTTGCTCTTGCAATTCTCTTAAGCTATCTGGTTCTGTATATGTTTTTAGTCTAGCTCTTGAAGCTGCTTCGTCAATCAAGTCAATTGCCTTGTCTGGTAAAAATCTATCATTTATATATCTTACTGACAATTTTACAGCAGATTCAATAGCCTCATCGCTTATTTTTACTCCATGATGAGCTTCATATTTATCACGAATTCCCTTTAAAATCTTAACTGTATCTTTTTCGCTAGGTTCATCAACCATTACAGGGCTGAACCTTCTTTCCAAAGCTGCATCTTTTTCAATATATTTTCTATATTCATTTATAGTAGTTGCACCAACCAATTGAATTTCGCCTCTTGCAAGCAATGGCTTTAAAATATTTGCAGCATCAACTGCTCCCTCTGCTGAACCAGCACCAACAATTGTGTGGATTTCATCAATAAACAAGATTACATCTCCAGCTTTTTTTACTTCATCTAAAGCCTTCTTAATTCTTTCCTCAAAGTCTCCTCTATATTTTGCGCCAGCAACCATACTAGCAATATCAACAGCTACAACTCTTTTATTTTTTAGTATCTCTGGGACATCACCAGCAACAATCTTTTCTGCTAATCCTTCAACAACTGCGGTTTTACCAACACCAGGCTCACCAATTAAACATGGATTGTTCTTTGTTCTTCTTGACAAAATTTGAATAACCCTTTCAGTCTCCTCTTTTCTGCCTATAATTGGGTCAAGCTTGCCTTCTTTAGCCTTTTTGGTCAAATCATCGCCAAACTGATTTAGTGTAGGTGTTTGATTATAACTTCCAATTTTTCCATCTTTATCTGAATTTCCAGCTTCTCCAGACAAATCTTCACCTTCATTTATAACTTTTACAATCTCATTATAAATCATTGGAATATTTGCATCTAACTCAAGCAAAATCCTTGCAGCTACACTATCTCCTTCTCTTAGGATACCAATTAGCAAGTGCTCTGTTCCAATGTAGTCATATCCTAGTTTTCTAGCTTCTATAAACGCATTCTCAATAACTCTTTTAGTCCTTGGTGTAAATCCTAGAGTTCCTTCAAGTGGTTGACCTTGGCCTATTAATTCTATAATTTTATCTATAATATCTTCTGGTTTAATATTCTGATTTTCCAAAACTTTTGCTGCAACTCCGCTGCCTTCCTTAGCCAAGCCATACAAAAGATGCTCTGTTCCAATGTAATTATGTCCTAGCTCAAGCGCAACTTCATTTGCAATTTCTACCGCTTTTTTCGCTCTTTGCGTAAATTTATATACCATAATACTCTCCTCCTTTTTTTGCCATTAATCTACGTCCCCGTTGGCAATTATTTGTTTTATTACTTCTGCTCTTTTTATTTCACGCTTTGCTTTATCGCATTTTTCGCCCAAATATTTTTGTAAGTTTGCAGGCTTAGTGTATAAGTACAATTTCTGAACTTGTAAATCGTTTAATTCTTTTAGTATTCCTAGATCTGTGCCTAGTTTTATGTCTGACAATAAGGCTTCAGCCTCTGATGAAGAGATTTTTTTGCAATTGCTAAGTATTCCATAGCTTCTATATATTATGTCTTCTAATTCAATTTCATTTTTAGCTAACATTCTTCTAGCTTTACGCTCTTCTTCTATAATTTGTTCTACCACGATTTTTAAATTTTGTATGATTTCATTTTCAGAAATTCCTAATGTTTGATTATTAGATATTTGGTACATACAGCTATAATTTTCCTGATTTTCCCCTGAAAGACTAACTATATTAATACCAAAATTGCTTATTGCACTTAATATTTTTCTAGTATTTCTTGTTTTCGTAAGTCCAGGCAAATGTACTACTACTGAAGCTTTTAGTCCTGTGCCTACATTAGTTGGGCAAGCTGTTAGATATCCATATTTTTTACTAACTGCATAGCCTACCACTTTTTCCATATTTTTGTCTAACTCGATTGCTAAGTTTAGCATTGCTTCTAAGTCTAGCCCACAATTAAACACTTGTATTTCTAAATGGTCTTCATTACCTATCATTATGCATATATTTTCATCATCATTTATTAATATACTGCCTATTTGACTTTTATTTTTTACAAATTCTTTTGTAATTAGACCTTTTTCTACTAAGCTCATTTTTGTAACATTATCCATATCTCTTAGCTTAAAAAATCTTAGCCCATAGCCAATGTTATACAAATTATTCTGAATTTTTTCTTCTATGGGTTTGATTTCTTCCAAAGTGTTTAAATTAAATTTAATTCCATGCACATTCCTTGCGAATTTAATTTTTGTGTTTTTCGCAACATCTGATTTTTCACTGCTTTGCAAATACCAATTCATACGTACCTCCTCGCTAAATTTTTTTATTTATATTATTTTTTGTCACCATTTATTTTTTTGATTTCATCTCTAATTTTTGCTGCTTCTTCGTAATTTTCCTCTTTTATTGCTTGTTTCAAATCAGCTTGTAATCTTTGTAACTTCTCTTCATTTGATTCATTTTCAGCTCCACTTGCAGTTTTTGATGATTTTCCTGCAGTTGTTGAATTTTTAAGATTATCCTTTGCTGCTGTGCCTGAATTGGCTGCTCTTTGACCGAATTTTTCGCCTATTTCATTGTCTATAACTTTTCCAATCCTTCCAACATGATGATTTGCTCCTTGAATTCTTTTAATTATAGGATCTAGTTTTTCCTCAAATACATCATAGCAATGTTCACACCCTAATTTTCCAGTATTAGCAATGTCATCAAAGGTATAACCACAATTATCACATTTTAATTCTTTAATAGTGTTTAACATTGGCATAAATGCCGGACTTGTTAGATCTTCCATAAATCCTCCAAGGAAACTTGAAAAATCTATCGGCATACTAAAATTGTTTAATTCTATATCAGGAAATCCTAATCCTAATTCTTTACTACATTGTTCACATAAGTTTAATGTTTTTACCTTTCCATTTATATTTTCTGTATATTTAACATTTGCTTCTCTTTTTCCACAATTATCACATAACATAATAAATTCCTCCTAACATTTTTTTATTTCAGCTAAGGTTCAAAAGCATATTTTTCAAAATTCGCGCACGAACTTTGTCTCGAACATCTCTATCAAGTTTCAAAACCTTATCACTTGTCGCGACTTTCATAAGCTTAGCCTCTTCTTCCGTAACTAAATTGTATGATAATAACTCGCTAATTACAAGGTCTGTATCTTTTTGAGATATTGAATCTCCAATGTTTTCAATCAATGCTCCAAAATATTCGTCATCTAAAATGTCTATTCTTGTTATCGTTATGTGGCCTCCTCCGCCACGTTTACTTTCTACATAATAGCCTTGAGATGGCTTGAATCTAGTTTCCAAAACATAATTAATTTGCGATGGCACACAGTTAAAATGATCTGCTAATTCATTTCGCTGAATTTCAATTTTGTCTTTTCCACCAAATAAATCCTTTATAAACTCTTCAATTATGTCTGATAGCATCTGCTCATCTCCTTTGCATTTTTATAGTTTTCTATATTCTTATATTGTGTACTTTGTCGTTTTTTGTAATTTCAAAATATGATATATGTTTCATTTTGATGTCTTTGACTTTGACTTTCTTTGACCTTCATTTTTAATTATACGCTTTATTTACAATTTTGCAACTAACATTTTTAATGATTATTACTTGTTTTTATTCTTTTATGTATATTTTTTAAAATTATCTTTCGTTTTCTCATTATTTTACTTTTTTCTTCTATATTTCGTCTTATTTCTTTAGTTTTCATTTTGATTTTTTGTCTTTTTTTGAATTTTACTTTCCTTTTTGGTCAGATTTTTTCGTCATATTATCAAGCTCTTCTGCCCTTTGCTTCTGATCTGGCAATGGAATCCAAGCGAAATATGAAGACATAAACTCACCATACTTCGTAGCATCCTCTCCCACTTCAGCTACGCCGTCCTCTCTACCGAACTCCTCCTTGCCAAAATAAGGTCTTTGACCTTTAAACTTTTCCTGACCTTCATTTTTATCCAAATCTTTGCCAGTATTCTTACTCATTTTTCCATCATTCCTTCCTACCATAAGGCACAAAATTGGTCGAAAAAAATCATAAATATTTTCGCCACTGTATCAGCCTTTGCATCTAATTACAGTATGTGTAAAATAAGCAAAATTATTCAAAATTTGTGCCAAGAGGGACGTAGCATTTTGGCAATTTTTTAGATGTTTTTTTCCTCCGTCCCCAAAAACATCTAAGTCAAAATTTGTGTTTTACGGTGTTTTGTGATATAATAGTAGATATTTTTTAGATTTTTTTGAATGGATGTGATATATAATGAACCATAAAGTTTTTGCAGATTCTTTAAATTTTACTGTTGATGAAAAGGAAGCTTTGAAGAATTTTAAAGAGAAAGAATTTCAAAAATATAGCAGGTTACATAGTGATAGAAGGATTGAAAATTATTTTCATTATATGGTAGCTTCTATTTTGATGACTCACCACAAGCGTTATAGGGATTATTCTGTAGAGGCACCTTATAGGTTCAAGTCTCCAGCGAGTATGCAGAATAAGTTTAATGATTATTTTTCTTCTGCGAGTGTGAGCTATGATGAAAATGGCAAGCCTACTTTTTCGATGAAACCAATTAAAGATGCCTTCGCTATGAAGATTATTTCATACAGGATGCCTCCTACGTTTTATTCTAGTAATCCTGAAATCATGCAATTAATAGATGAAAAGGTGGAAAATCATAAACTTTTAGGCGAAATGCAGGAGTTTGAGTCAAGGCTAATAGTAGATGAATATGCTACTCCTAA
>CALXJQ010000043.1 GCA_944388665.1 uncultured Clostridia bacterium | reverse complement strand
GGAGTAAAAACTATAAATATTGAAGATGGAGTAAAACCAAATGTAACTGTAACACCAGGAACAACGACAGAAAATAGCATTTCAGTTACAGTAAATGCAACAGATGGCGAAAGTGGAATGCCAGCAACACCAACATACAAGTATTATATTAAGAAGAGTTCAGAAGGAAGCTATACAAAAGCTCCAGAAGAGACAAATGATGCGACGCATACATTTGAAGGACTAGAGTCAGACGAAATTTATGATATTAAAGTAGAAGTAGCTGATAATGCAGGCAATATTGGCTCAGGCGAACAAAAAGAAGTTAAGACATTGATTATAATACCAGATGCAAATGATGGAAATGCAATAAAAGTAGATGGGCCAAACTGGAACCAAGATGGAACAGCAAGTATAACGATTACAAAAGGCGAAAATGTTGATAGCAGTTTATATATTGAGTACAAGGAAGAAGGAGACTCTGATTACAAAAGAGTAGAAGGGGATTCAATTACAGGAATAACAAGTGGAAAAAATATATATATTCATTTAACAGATGGCACAAGAGATGGCGTAGATAGAGTAATAGAAGTAAAAGATTCAACATTACCAACAGTGACTGTAAACAAAGGTACAATAACAGAAAATAGCATTGCAGTTACAGTAAATGCAACGGATGGCGAAAGTGGAATACCAAGTCCAGCAACGTATAAATACTATATTAAGAAGAGTTCAGACGGAAATTACTCAAGCACGCCAACAAACACAAACAATAATTCAAATTATACATTTAACAGCCTAGAAGCAGATACAACTTATGATATTAAGGTAGAGGTAGATGATAATGCAGGTAACACAGGAGCTGGAGAGTTGGAAAGAATATCAACATTAGTAGCAATACCAGATGCAAATGCAGAAGGAGTATTAACTGTGCAAGGTCCAACATGGAACAATGGCACAGCAAGCTTAGTAGTAAAGAAAGGCGAATCAGTAAGTGCTTCTTTGTACATTGAGTATAAAAAAGAAGGAGAAGAAACTTACACAAGGCTAGAAAATGACACAATTAATAACATTGCAAATGGCGAAAAGATATATATTCACTTAACAGATGGAACAAGGGTTGGAGCAGACAAAGAAATTGATGTTAGCGAATCAACTGCTCCAACAGCAGAGATTAAGCTAAGTGCAACAACTATGACAACAAAAGGAAGTATAATAGCAACAATAACACAAACAGATGACCCAAGTGGAATTGACATTGCAAATTCAAGATATGTATTTAGTACAGAGCGTGGTACAATAGGAACAGATGCAGAAAAATATACAGGTGGCTCATTCACGCAAAATCCACAAGACATCATTTTGCGAGCAGACACTGCTGGATACTACTATTTGCATGTTCTAACAGTTGATAAAGCTGGCAACAAAAAAGAAACAGTAAGCCAGAGAGTGACGGTCACTGACCCAGAACCAGATGAACCAGAAGAGCCAGAGGTACTTCTTCAGTTTGGCGAAGTTCAGTGGAACGAGAACAACACAGTGGCGTCAGTAACAATAAATAAACTTCAACAAAACAACTTGGATATACAATACAAAATTGAGGGTGTTGACCAATGGTATACCATAATAGATGGAGGAACAATCGAAAATCTATATGATGGCGATGTGATTACAGCATGTTTAACTGACGGAACAACCC
The DNA here is from genome assembly GCA_944388665.1 of uncultured Clostridia bacterium. Taxonomy (GTDB): domain Bacteria; phylum Bacillota; class Clostridia; order TANB77; family CAG-508; genus CAG-269. Next base: position 10,800 of record CALXJQ010000043.1, on the reverse strand, counting down.
AGGCTTATGAAATTACGCTTGAAATAAAAGCACCAGATGTAACAGTGCCAAGCGCAGAAATAAAATTCAGTTTACTAGGAATGGAACCAGGTGAAAGCATCACAGCAACTGTAACTCAAACAGATGATGATAGCGGAGTAAATATAACTGCATCAAGATATGTATTTAATACTGTCGATACGAAAATTGGAACAGATGAATCAAGTTATACAGGCGGAAACTTTACAGAGACGCCAGAAAATATAATTTTAAATGGAACAGATGAAGGTGTATATTATCTACATGTATTAACAGTTGATAATTCTGGAAACAAAGAAGAAACCGTAAGCGAGCCAGTAACTGTAATTGACTTGCCAGGAAGGGCAGCAGGCTTAGTGCCACTAGACGGAAATGCAGAAGAGGGAATAGTTGCAAGAGACGAAAATTATAATGAGTGGGTATGGATAGAAGTGCCAAAAACAATCTTTACTACAGCAACAAGTGATACAGACTACACAAAGATATATAATGACATGAAAACTTACACACAAAGTTATAGCAATGCTAGCTACACTGACACATATATAGCTGAAAGTGGAAATTTTGCAAATGAAACAGAATATAATGCGGAAAAACGAAAAATGCTACAAAGTGTTTATGACAACGGAGGCTTCTGGATAAGCAGATATGAAATTGGAACAGATAATTCAGCAGAAGCAGTAGCAGAAAACACTTCAACAGTAACAAAAGCAGAGAGTAAACAAGGTTTGTACCCAATAGTAAACAAAAGCCAATCACAAGCACAGCAAATAGTAAAAACAATAGATAACGATGCAAGCTTAATGTTTGGTATACAATGGGACTTAACACTTAAATTCTTAGAGACAAAAGGAATGCAACCAACAGACTTGACTACAAACTCAACAAGTTGGGGCAACTATACAGATGCAGTATTTGCCCCAGACAGAGGAAAATACAACTTGGCATTTGGAAATGCTGATAATTGGCAAGACGCAACAGGAATTCAGCATTCAAGCATAGCATGGTGTATCACAACAGGTGCAGCAGATTACACAAAGAAAATGAATATATACGACTTAGCAGGAAACGTAAGAGAATGGACACTAGAAAGCACAAATGGTGCTTCAGTAGTCAGCCGTGGAGGCATGGGAGCTAGCGATGGCACGCACCCAGCAGGCGAACGCAACAACAGCAGCGTAAGCACCTACGACGAATACAAAGGAATCCGTGCAGCAATGTATGAAGACACATTAGGCCAAGCTGATGATGGAACTATAGTTGGGAAAATTAAATTTGAAAATTTTACTTGGAATGAAGACTTCACAGAAGCGACAGTAACAGTAAGTAAGACAGACGAGAATAACTTTACATTACAGTATAAAGTAAACGACGGAGGCTGGATGAACTTCGCAAGTCCGGATAGTGGGGAGATAATGGGGCTTAAAGAAGGAGATTTGGTGACAGCATGTTTGTATGATGGGATAAATAGAGGATATTATGCAACGTTGAATGTAGTGATACCAGCAGATACTGCAACAGCAGAAGATATAGCAAAGAATCCAACTCAATATTATGGAAAGTATGTAAACTATTATCCAAGAAATAGGGATACAGAGGTAAAATGGAAAATATTCTATGCAGGAACGAACCCAAATATTAGTAATGATACAACAAGTAGAATCTATTTAATAGCGGATGACTATATAGAATCACAATTTGCCCCAAATGGAAAGGGAGGATCATCAATATATGTTGGTACAAATTATAGATTGTCATTTGATAATGTAGCATTTGATTATAGTGGATCAAGAGATATAACCAATAGTTTAGTAAAGCCATGGCTAAGCTACTTGAATAGCAGTTATGGAAAAAATAATGGCCATATTAATATGGGCGCAGTAGCATATATGCTAGATACAAATGTATGGAGCACATTTACTGATACTTCAGGAAAAGCAGAATATGCAATAGGAGGGCCAACACTAGATTTATTTTGTGCATCTTATAAACAAAAATATCCAAGCAAATATATAGAATATGAATCAGTAAGCTATGGCTATAGTGTAAAATGGTCAACAGATAGAAATTATTATAACTATTTAGATGGTCTACCAACGAACGACAATTTGTACGTAATCAGAAGTAGTAGCAAGGCTGAAGCAATGTGGCTCGCTAGTCCAAGTGGTGGCTACATCTACTCCGACCTCCATGACGCCGGTCAATACGTGATGGATGTTGAAAGTGACGGAACCGTGAACGATTATTATTATTATTACTACAACGGCAATAATTGCGGTTTTCGCCCTATAGTTTGTTTAAAATCTGGAGTTCAATTAGAACAACAAGCAGATGGCACATATAATATAAATTAGATCTGAGGCCCGGACAAAATTTATAAAACACTACAGAAAAAGCAGATTGAGAGCCCTAAAATATGCTTAATAGATATTAAAAAGTGGAGAATTTTTTGAAATTCTTCACTTTTTAGTGTCAAACAATAAAAGTAAGCAGTATAAAATAAATTCTCCAGGAGTTACATAAAACAACAAAAGGCTATTGATTTATTAATAAATTTCTATTATCATAATATTAAAAAAAAATGTAAAAAGAATAGAATAAAACATAATTTTTAGAAAGGACTGATAATATGTCAACGATTAATCAACAAGAAATTGAAATTGCAATGAAAAAAGATATTATAGAAAAATTAAAGCAATCAAAAGAAGAAATAGAAAAAGGCGAAGGAATAGAAATAGATGAAGCCTTAAAGGAGTTGAAACAGAAGTTTGGGTATTAGCTAACATTTGAGCAATATTTATATCTATATTGAAAGGTGTTTTTTTCCTCCGTCCCCAAAAACATCTCCCAAAATACAAAAAATGGCAATTACCTGAAAGTTTAACCTGCGAAAAGTGGCAATTTTTCGAAAAGTTAACCTGCAAAAAGTGGCAAAAAATTGTTGATAAATTTTCATAGTTATGATAAAATTAAAAAAATAAAGAAAATGAGGTGAAAAATTGTGCAAAGATTATTTGAAAAAAAATTGCTAGAATGGAAGCAGTCTGGAATGAAAAAGCCACTAATGGTTGTTGGCGCAAGGCAAATTGGTAAAACATACATTATAGAGAAGTTTGCCAAAGAAAATTTTGAGCAATACCTATATTTTAATTTAGAAAAAAACGCCGAAGTAAGAAATATTTTTGAAAAAACAATTGATGATGCCAAAATAATAGAGGAATTAGAGCTATATCTAGGAAGAAAAATAGACATCGAAAAAACAATATTTTTCTTTGATGAGGTTCAAGTAAGTGAAAACTTTATAGTTTCACTAAAATATTTTAATGAATCAAGCAAACCCTACAAAATAATTTGTGCCGGAAGTTTATTAGGAGTAAAAATCAATAGATTTAAAAGTTCATTTCCTGTTGGAAAGATTAGAATGGAATGCATGTATCCGATGAACTTTGAAGAATTTCTAATTGCAACTGGAAAAGAAATTTTGAAAAATAAAATTGAAGAATGTTATCGCACAATGGAGCGCATGCCTGACTTTGCTCATGAAGAAGCTCTTACATTGTATAAGCAATATTTATGTGTTGGTGGAATGCCTGAGGCAGTGAAGAATTTTATAGAAAATGATTTAGACATATTAAAATTTGACTCTCATATTATTTCAGACATAAAAGATATGTATATAGCTGATATGCAAAAATATGTTAAAGGCACCTTAGAAACAGTCAAAATAGAAAAAGTATATAAAAATATTCCAAGCCAGCTAGCCAAAGAAAATAAAAATTTTCAATATAGTTTTATAGAAGAAACTGGAAGAAAAAGAAAATATGAAAGCGCAATTGACTGGCTAGTATCTTCTAAAATGGTTCTAATTAATTACAATTCAAAACGCATGGAAATACCTCTAAAAGTATATATAGATGAGGACAAATTCAAATTATACTTAAGCGATGTGGGCATATTAACAAACATGAGCGAAATAAAATTTCCCGACATAATGCTAGACAAAGTATTCATTTACAAAGGAGCCATTGCAGAAAATTACATTGCCCAAGAATTAACCTCAAAAGGAGAATCTTTATATTACTGGACTTCTAACAGAAATGCGGAAATAGACTTTGTATTATATAGCGAAGAAGATGGAATTATTCCTATAGAAGTTAAAGGCGGAAATAATGTAAAATCGAGAAGCTTAAACATGTATGTCAATGAGTATAAGCCTAAATATGCAATAAGATTTTCAACTAGGAACTTTGGCTTTGAAAATAATATAAAATCAATTCCATTATATGCAGCATTTTGCATAAAATAAATTTTGTGCCAGGAGGTTTGAACTTTTGGGACGTTCCTTAAAGTTCATCCTTTATTTTCCTTCCAATTTAAGGCTTTTTAATATTTTTAGCAAGTGAACTTTGGGGACGTTCTTTAAAGTTCATTTTTAGTTTTTTGTAAATTTATGGGAAAGTTCTTATAAAGATATATGTAATTATTCTAGTAGTGTTCTCAGTTCATTATCCTCATCAAGAACTTCTAAATCAATTTTGTGGCTCCCTTCCAAAAACAAGTTTTTGAACTCTTTCCACAAAATTAATAAAGAAGTTCTAAGCGAGTCTAATTCACATTCGAACATACTCCTAGAATAATCACATATATCATCAATAAAACTTCTATAAACAGACAACAAAAAGATGAACTTTAAGAAACGTCTCCAAAGTTTCCAGCAAAGTTACAGAAATTTTAGTTTACAATAAAAAATAGTAGTAAAATTATAATATTTGTGATAAAATAGATATATAAAGTAAGGAGGAGATTGAATATGAGTGATAAACAATTAGTTTTAAATACGGTTCAAAATATTGATGATGCAACAAGTTACGAAGAAATACTGTACACCCTCTATGTACAATTAGAAGTTCAAAAAGGCATAAAAGATATGGAAAAAGGAAATACAAAAACTAGTAAAGAGGTAAAGGAGATAATAGATAAATGGTAATTTGGACAGATAACGCATTATCACATATCACAGAATTTATTGATGAGGCAAAAGAAGATACAGAGGAGACTGCTAAATCATATATGAGAAAATTAAAAAGAGATTTACAATAATTGCTAAAATAGAAACAAAAATCGAATAGACTTTAGTAAAAACTCTATCCGATTTTAGAAGTACTGAGTATAATTAATTAAATAAAAGAACCCCTTTGTTCTATAAGAATATAGGGGTTCTTGTGCCAAGAAGGATATAGTTATTTGGCACAAAATTGCCAAATAGCTACGTCCCTCTTTTTTATGATAAAATAAAAAGCAGAAATTGTAGAGAGTTTTACAGAGGAGACAGTTGAAAAAGAAAAATATATAAATAAATATTACAAAAATATTACAAATGTATTATTTTCGTGTCATGTCTTGACTTAATTCGTGAAAAAATATTATAATGTAATTAATTGCAGAGAAAGTGAATATTTCGTTTGAAAGATGTCAATAATTAAGATGGAAACAAGCGAAAAAACAGAAGATGGAGGGAGATATGATGATGAAAATGATGCAAGTTAAAGAAGACGTAAAAAAGGCATCAACCTCTGAAAGCCTTGGGGCTGTAAGAGAGAGAGAGAGAGAGAGAGCTATATTCTAATGAAATAGAGGAAATAGGAGCAGAGGAATCTAGCTCTAATTTGGCAACTGCAAAAGCAGGGGCACATATAGCTATATGTGCAAAAAATGCAGGTGAAGTGCGTGTTTTGCGTGCGCAAGAAGTAAGTAAAAATGATGCGAAAAGTACAGATGAAGTGTATATTTTGCGTGCACAAGAAGTAAGCAGAGATAATGCGAAAAATAGAATAAGAGAAAGAGGAGTAACACTAATAGCGCTCGTAGTGACGGTAATAGTGTTATTAATTTTGGCCCGGAGTAACAATAACAGCCATAACAGGAGACAATGGAATCATTAAGCAAGCATCAGATGCAGCAGATGCTACAGAGAAGGCGCAGATGGTTGAAAGGGTACAAATGGCGATTTTGCAAAGTTTTGGCAAAGATGGAGAAATTGACAAAGATAAGCTAATAGAAAATTTGCAAAAAGTTGAGGGAATAGACAAAGGTTCAATTCCTTCAGACTCAGACTTTGATTATCCTTTAACTATAGTAGTAGGAGGGCATGAAATAACTGTAGATGCAGACGGAGATGCCTATGTTGAAGGAGAAGAAGGAGGCAACACTAACACAAATCCTGGAGGTAATACACATCCAGGTGGAAACACTGGTGGAGGCAACACCAATACTAACCCTGGCGGAAATACTAATACAGGTGGAGACAATGGCACAGGCGGAGGAAATACAAACACCAATCCAGGAGGCAATACTAATACTGGCGGAGAAAATGGAAGTGGAGATACTAATACTACAAATGAAATAGAAGTTCCAGATGCAAGTGTTGATGGAATAATAGAAGTATCAGACACAACATGGAGCAATGGAACAGCAAGTATAACAATAAGTAAAGGTTCAGGCGTAGATAGTTCACTAAAAATGCAATATAAGAAATCTACTGAGAGTGACGATAAATATGTTACAGTAAATGGAAACAGCGAAACAATAAGTGGATTAAATGACGGAGAAGTAGTAATTGTAAGGTTAACTGATGGACATGGTAAATATGGTGGAGTAAAAACTATAAATATTGAAGATGGAGTAAAACCAAATGTAACCATAACATTAGGAACACAAACAGAAAATAGCATTTCAGTTACAGTAAATGCAACGGATGGCGAAAGTGGAATGCCAGCAACACCAACGTACAAATATTATATCAAGAAGAGTTCAGAAGAAAGCTATACAAAAGCTCCAGAAGAGACAAAAGATGCGACTCACACATTTGAAGGACTAGAGTCAGACGAAATTTATGATATTAAAGTAGAAGTAGCTGATAATGCAGGCAACGTAGGAGAATCTAACGAATTAAGTAGAGTATCAACATTAGTAACAATACCAGATGCAAATGATGATGGAGTACTAAGCATTCAAGGCCCAACATGGAACAATGGCACAGCAAGCCTAACAGTAAAGAAAGGCGAATCAGTAAGTGCTTCTTTGGACATTGAGTATAAAAAAGAAGGAGAAGAAACTTACAAAAGGTTAGAAGGAGATACAATTAGCAACATCGCAAATGGCGAGAAGATATATATTCACTTAACAGATGGAACAAGAGTTGGAACAGACAAAGAAATTGAAGTTAGTGATACAACAGATCCAACAGCAGAAATCGAATTAAGTACAACAAGTGTAACAACAAATAAAAACTTTATAGCAACAATAACGCTAAGCGATGAAAGCGGAATTGATATAGCAAATTCAAGGTATGTATTTAATACAAATCGTGGAAATATAGGGGAGGAGAGTGAAAGCTACACAGGAGCTTTCACACAGAATCCACAAGATATAATTTTGAATGCTCCAACTGCAGGAACTTATTATTTGCATGTTCTAGCAGTAGATAAAGCAGGAAACAAGAAAGAAATAATTGGAGGGCAAAGAGTAATAGTAACTGAGCCAACCGGAGAAGAGCCACCAGAGCCAGAGGAAGAGGTGCTACTTCAGTTTGGAGAGGTTCAATGGAATGAAGATAATTCAATAGCATCAGTAACCATAAATAAAACTAAGCCAAATACATTTGACATACAATATAAAATTGCAGGCCTTGACCAAGAGTATACTATAGTAGATGGAGGAACAATCGAGAATCTATATGATGGAGACGTTGTCACAGCTTGGCTATTTGACGGAACAACCAAAGCTTATGAAATTACACTTAATATAAAGGCACCAGATGTAACAGTGCCAACTGCAGACATAAAGTTCAGCTTGCTAGGAATGGAGCCGGGCGAGAGCATCACAGCAACTGTAACTCAAACAGACGATGATACTGGAGTAAATGCAAGTCAATCAAAGTATGTGTTTAACACAGAAAGTGGAAAAATAGGTACAGATGAGGCAAGCTACACAGGCGGAAATTTTACAGCAGCTACAGAAAATATAATTTTAAATGGAACAGATGAAGGCGTATATTATCTACATGTGTTAACAGTTGACAATTCTGGAAATAAAGAAGAAACAGTAAGTGAGCCAGTAACAGTAATCGACTTGCCAGGAAGGGCAGCAGGATTAGTGCCACTAGATGGAAATTCAGAAGAGGGAATAGTGGCAAGAGATGAAAATTATAACGAGTGGGTATGGATAGAAGTACCAAAAGAGGCATTTACTACAGCAAAAACTGATACAGATTATAATGCGATTTACAATGACTTGAAAACATATACACAAAGCTATAAAAATGATAGTTATACAGACACATTTATAAGTGGAAATGGAAATTTTGCTGATCAAGCAGCATATAATAGAGAAAAACAAAAAATGATACGAAGTATTTATGACAATGGAGGCTTTTGGATAAGTAGATATGAAATTGGAACAGACAATGCAGAAGAGGCAGTAGCAGAAAACACAGCAACAGTAACAAAAGCAGAAAGTAAACAAGGCTTGTACCCAATAGTAAATAAAACACAGCCACAGGCACAACAAATAGTAAAGACAATAGATAGTGATGCAAGTTTAATGTTTGGTGTGCAGTGGGATTTGGTTCTTAAATTTTTAGAGACAAAAGGAACGGAGCCAACTAATTTAACTACTAATTCAGCAAGTTGGGGAAATTATAGAGATGCAACTTTCACTCCAGAAAGAGGAAAATACAATACGTTGTTTGGAACAGCCGATAATTGGCAAGATGCAACAGGAATCCAGCATTCAACCATAGCATGGTGTATCACAACAGGTGCAGCAGACTATACAAAGAAAATGAATATATTTGACTTAGCAGGAAATGTAAGAGAGTGGACATTAGAAAGCACAAATGGAGTCTCAGTTGTCAACCGTGGAGGATCAGGAGGAGACTCTGGAGTCACTCCAGTAGGTAGCAGAAGCAATAGCAGCGTAAGCGAGTATAATGGAAACACAGGAATCCGTGCTGCAATGTATGAAGACACATCAAACCAAGCTAGTGATGGAACAATAGTTGGAGAAATTCAATTTGAAAAAATAACTTGGAACGCAGACAATAGTGAAGCAACAGTAACAGTAAGTAAAACAAATGAGAATGACTATATATTGAAGTATATGGTAAATGATGATGGAAACTGGATGGACTTTTCTAGCCCAGATGGTGGAGATATATCAGGACTTAAAGATAAAGATATAGTAAAGGTATGTATGTTTGATGGAACAAATTATGGATATTATGCAACATTAAACGTAGTATCACCAATAGGAACAGCAGGATATATAGCACAACATGTAAATGAATATTATGGACAGACAGTAAATTATACACCAAAGAATGGTGCAAATGTAAAATGGAAAATATTCTATGCAGGCCCTACGCCAGGAACTGAGACAAGTAATGTTTATTTAATAGCAGATAATTATATATCATCAACCTATGTGCCAAAAGGAATAAACAATACAGAGCTAACAGTTAATAGTACTTATGAAGTGTCATTTGGCAATGTAATAAATGATTATAAAGGCTCAAGCGATATAACAAATAATTTAGTAAAACCATGGCTAAGCTACTTAGGTAAGTATCCAAGTAGTACAAATATTAATATGAAAGCAGTAGCATATATGTTAGACACAGATGTATGGAGCACATTTACAGATGATGATAGAAAAGCAGAATATGCAATAGGAGGACCAACATTAGATTTATTCTGTGAATCATATAATCAAAAACATTCAGATGATGAAATCTCATATAAAAATGCCATAACCTCAAATGGATATGATATTGACACAAGAATTGGCTACTCTAGCGATAAGTTGTATGTAATAAATAGTACTAGTGCTGATGCCATGTGGCTCGCTAGTCCGTCAATAAGTAGTGAATACTTGATGGATGTTACCTGGAGTGGCGATGTGGAAGACGAAAGATACGTCAGTGGTTTCTATGATCCTGGCTTCCGCCCAATAGTTTGTCTAAAACCTGAAGTCCAATTGGAGAAACAAGCAGATGGAACGTACAATATAAATTAGAGCTGAAACCCAGACAAAATTTATAGAACGCTAGAGAGAGGCCAGCTTGAGGACTAAAAAATACGCCCAGTAGATTCAAAAAAGTGGAGAATTTGAAAAAATTCTCCACTTTTAAAGTTCACAGTGAAAAAATAATATGCAAAAAATTGCAATTTCTCGAAAGTTTAACCTGAAAAAAGTGGCAAAAAATTATTAATAAATTTTAATAGTTATGATAAAATTAAAAAAATAAAGAAAATGAGGTGAAAATTGTGAAAAGATTATTTGAAAAAAATTGCTAGAATGGAAACAATCTGGAATGAAAAAGCCACTAATGGTTGTTGGTGCAAGGCAAATTGGTAAAACATACATTATAGAGAAATTTGCCAAAGAAAATTTTGAGCAATACCTATATTTTAATTTAGAAAAAAACGCTGAAGTAAGAAATATTTTTGAAAAAACAATTGATGATGCCAAAATAATAGAGGAATTAGAGTTATATCTAGGAAGAAAAATAGACATCGAAAAAACAATATTTTTCTTTGACGAAGTTCAAGTAAGTGAAAACTTTATAGTTTCACTAAAATATTTTAACGAATCAAGCAAGCCCTATAAAATAATATGTGCCGGAAGTTTATTAGGAGTAAAAATTAATAGATTTAAAAGTTCATTTCCTGTTGGAAAGATTAGAATGGAATGCATGTATCCGATGAACTTTGAAGAATTTCT
>CALXJQ010000042.1 GCA_944388665.1 uncultured Clostridia bacterium | reverse complement strand
GTTCCTGAAGCTTCCATTGGCCTTCTTGGATTGTTTAGCCATACATCTACACCACTAACTAAATATCTTGACATTGCGATATTATAGTTCTCTAGTAAGAAAATTTTCCCTTTAAATTGTGGCATCATTGATATTTGATGAATATATTTTATTAAATCTTGTCCTTCTTTGTCTGCTGGATGTGCTTTTCCAGCAAATATTAGTTGAATTGGTTTTTCTTCGTTATTAAATATTTGCGTAATTCTTTCTAAATCCTTGAAAATCAAAGTTGCCCTTTTATATGTTGCAAATCTTCTTGCAAACCCAATAGTTAAATAGTCTGGATTTAGTTTTGATACTATTTCATAAATGTCATCATAGCTATATCCTTCTCTTCTTAGACGTTGTGAAACATTTTCTTTTACTAAATTTATTAATTTTATTTTTCTGTCTCTATGTACGTCCCATAATTTTTCATCTGGTATGTTCTTTATTTTTTCCCATACATTTTCTTGATGCATATTATCTTGCCAGTATGGCATTAAGTATTTGTTGTACAATTCTTTTAATCTTGGTGCTAGCCATGAACAAGTATGAATTCCATTTGTTACATATCCTATAGGTGATTCACTTGGTAAAATATTTGGCCATACTTCACTAAATAGTTCCCTTGAGACAGCTCCATGTAGTTTGCTTACGCCATTCTTTTTGCCTGCTATTTTTAATGCCAATATTCCCATATTGAACCCAGGTTCTAGGTCTTTACATGGTTTCATTCCTAATTTTAGGAATTCTTCTCTTGATAAACCTAAACGTGGCCAAAAGTCTTTAAAATATTTTTCAACTAATGCAATTGGGAATATATCATTTCCAGCTGGCACAGGTGTATGTGTTGTAAATACTGTTTTTGAACTTGCTATATCTCGTGCTACCTCAAAAGATACTTGCTTATCTCTTATTATATTTTTAATTATCTCTAAATTTAAAAATGCAGAATGACCCTCATTCATGTGATATACTGTTGGATTTAAGTGCAAATATTTTACAAGTAAATTAACACCAGCCATGCCTAAAACTATTTCTTGGCGTATTCTCATTTCTTGATCACCGCCATATAGTTTAAGGGTCACATCTCTATCTTCTGGATTATTCTTTTCTATATCTGAATCCAACAAATATAGTTTTACTCTACCTACATTTATACTCCAAACTTTTAAATATAATCTTCTCTTTGGGAATTTTACATATATTATTAAGTCATTGCCATTTTCGTCCTTTACAGGATTTATTGGCATGTTTTCAAGGTCAAGCTTATTATATTCTGTTTGTTGTTGCCCATTTCCATCAATTTTTTGGTTGAAATATCCATCCTTATATAAAAGTCCAACTGCTACTAAAGGGATACCTAAGTCGCTTGCTGATTTTAAATGGTCTCCTGATAAAATTCCAAGCCCACCTGAATATATAGGAATAGTCTGATCTAGGCCATATTCAGCAGAAAAATATGCTATTAAATCATTTTTATTCTCTGGGTATCTATTGGCAAACCAAGTATTTTTGCTACTCATATAAGCTTCATAATTATCAACAACTTTGTCATAGTCCCTTAAAAACAGCAAATCTTTTGCTGCTTTTTCAAGTCTATCTTGTGATACATGTTTTAAAAATTTAACTGGGTTTTTGTTTGATTGTTCCCATAAGTCTCTATCTATTTCTTGAAATAGTCTCAAAAATTCTGTATTCCAAGACCACCATAAATTATTTGATATTTCTGAAATTTTTTCAATTCTCTTTGGTAATTGTGGATTTACTGTTATTCTATTAAATATGTACATTATTAATTTCCTCCTTAGTATCCTCTTTTTATTTCTTCTTTTTGTACATTTATATTATCTATTAATTTGTCCTTTTTGTCAATCGTTTTTTATAGAATTCTAAGTATATCATTATAAGTAACATATAATGATAATGCTAACAAAATTGATATTCCTAGCAACTGTATATTTATTTCGGTTTCTTGTTTTAAAGGTTTTCTTCTAATGGCCTCTATTATCAATAATAAAATTTTCCCACCATCTAACGCTGGCACCGGCAATAAATTTGTTACTCCCAGTGACAATGAAACAAGTGCCATCAATTCTACAAATTCTCTAAAACCATTTGTTTTTACTACAACTTCTGATATTCCAACAGGTCCCATCATTTGGTCTACACCAACATTTCCTGTAAATAATTGCTTTAGATTGTCTACTATTGATAGTAGGAATTCTTTTGTTTCAATTCCTCCATTTATAATTCTATTTATTAAAGTATCTGCCGCTTGTTTTAAATTTATACCCAAATAATATGTACTTACATAATCTGGTGTTAAATTTATATCAATTTTTTGATTTCCTCTCTCTACTGTCAATTTTATTGTGTCTGTGTCAGATTGCCTTAAAGCTTCTATTGCCTTGTCCCTATCGCCATTAATTTCTATATCATTAATTTTTATTAATGTGTCATTTGCTTTAATCCCTTGTTTTTCAGAGCAACTGCCTTTGTCAATAGCAACTATTTTACACTTATCATCTAAGTACATGCCTGTTACTTTAGATTTTACTTCAGTTGGCTTTATATTATATTCTAAATTTTCTCCGCTTCTTTCCACCGCTACATGGATTTCATTTCCATTTGATTCTGCCATAGCATCATCTATATCATATTTATTTTCTATTTTCTTATCATCTATTTCTATTATTTTGTCACCAGCCTGCAATCCTGCTTCTTCTGCTGCATAGCCCGCAACTATACTATCTATTTCATTTGATATAAATGTTCCAGCTGTTGATGCTAATATAAAATACACTACGACTGCAAAAATTATATTCACTGTTGCCCCTGCTAAACAAATTGCTATTCTTTTTGGAATACTTGCATTAGAAAAAGACCTAGAATCTTCCGTTCTCTCGTCTTCTCCTTCCATACTAACAAAACCACCTAGTGGAATTAAACGTACTGCATATTTAGTTTCTTTTCCTTGTTTTTTCCATATTGTAGGTCCAAAGCCAATTGCAAATTCATTTACTTTTACATTGCACCATTTTGCAACAGCAAAGTGTCCACATTCATGAATTAATATCAAAAATCCTAGCAATACAATTATTTTTATTGCTGATATTAAGAAAAAAAGCAAATTGTTTCCTCCTTTTGTCTATAAAAAACTTAATAGCACATAAGCAAAAGGTGCTAAAAATATTAAGCTATCTATCCTATCTAGCATTCCGCCATGGCCTGGTATCAAATTACTAAAGTCTTTTATTCCAACATATCTTTTTATGCTAGAAGCTGCAAAATCTCCTATTTGACCTACTAGGCTTAATATTATACTTATTCCAGCTATATATAAATATGAATAATTCATTCCCCAAAAAGTATTTGCTATATATGTATATATAAGCATTAAAATTAAAGCTCCTAAAGTTCCTGCTATGCATCCCTCTATTGATTTTTTAGGACTTACTTTACTAAATTTATGTTTTCCAAAATATTTTCCAATAAAATATGCGAATATATCAGTACCCCATGAAGCTAATATTGCGTACCAAATCAATATTTTTCCATCTTTCATTCCATCAATAAGAGCAACAAACAATGTAAAAAATACAATATAAAGAATTCCTATAAATGTATATGCAATATCCTTAAAGCTTGTTTTCATATCTGTAGCAACAACCTGTGCAAATAATATTATTAATATTGTAGGAACTGAAAGTGTTGCAACCATAGATATATATTCTTCTGGTATAATAGGTACTATTGCTATACTTAAGCAACTTAAATAACCTATCCACTTTACTGGCTCTGCCACTTTACTTATTGCATTAAAATACTCATTCATGCTAAGCAATGCTATTATTGCTAATGCTATATCTACAACTATTTTATTTCCAAATACTAAAACTATTAATACTAGTGGAAATCCTAATAGTCCTGATGTAATTCTCTTAATATCCATTTTTCTTCCTTTCTTTTTACTTAATTTCCGCCAAATTTTCTATGTCTTCTTTCATATTCTATAATAGCCTTATCTACATCTTCTTCTGTAAAGTCTGGCCAATTTTTATCTACAAATAAGAATTCTGAATATACCAACTGCCAAGGTAAAAAATTACTTGTTCGCATTTCTCCACTTGTCCTTATTAACAAATCTGGGTCTGGCATTCCCTTTGTATACAAATTATCTGATATCATATCTTCATCAATTTGATTTACTTCTATTTTTCCATCTCTTACATTTTCGGCAATAGCTCTAACTGCCCTTACAATTTCGTCTCTACCTCCATAATTTAAAGCAATATTAAATGTAACACCTGTATTGTCTTTAGTCCTTTCCACACATTTTTTTATACTTTTTTGCATTCCTACAGATAACGCTGATATATCACCTAAAATCTGTACTTTTATATTTTCTGTATCAGCTCTTTTAGAATAATCATCTAAGTAGCTTTGCAATAATAGCATCAATGCATTTACCTCATCTTGTGCTCTTTTCCAATTCTCAGTAGAAAATGCATATACAGTTATATATTTTAGTCCAATTTTATTGCAATATCTTACAATTTTTTCTAGTGTTTTAGCTCCTTCTTTATGTCCATAGTTTGCTGGTAAGCCCTTTGCTTTTGCCCATCTTCTATTTCCATCCATTATAATTGCAATATGTTTGGGCATTTTTTCTCTATCAAAGTCCATTTTATGTCTCCTTATTTATTTCTATTTTGCACATACAAAGCAAGTTCTCTTAGAAAATTTGCTTTGTCACTATATTCTTCCAATTCTTTAATTGCTTCTTTAGTTATTCTATCTAAAATCTCTTTTGACCTTTCCAAACCATATTTAGAAATATATGTACATTTTCCCATCTTTTTGTCATTTCCTACCGGCTTTCCAAGAATCTTCTCGTCACCTTCCTCAGATAAAATATCATCCTTTATCTGAAATGCCAATCCTATCTTTTCTGCATAAATACTTAGCTTCTCTAGGTCATCCTCAGCACATTCAGCAAGAATAGCTCCCATCCTTACTGCCAACTTTAAAAGTGCTCCTGTTTTATTTTCATGCATATAGTCCAAATATTGCTCAGAAATTTGTTTACCCTCATACTCAGTATCAACATATTCACCAGCAATCATTCTATCAACTGCATTTGAAAACTCAGTAAAAATCTTCGTCCTCTTATTCAAATAATGTATCAATTGCTTTTCACTTAAATTCTCTTTATCCTTTAGGCATTTCTCAAAATCACTACTTATTACCATATATGCTTGGTTTAATAATCCATCTCCTGCAAGAATTGCAGTCGCCTCATTAAACTTTTTATGATTTGTCTGCCTTCCATGCCTAAAATCATCATTATCAATTCCTGGCAAATCATCATGAATCAAAGAAAAATTATGTACCATCTCAATTGCAACCGCATAAGGCATACATACATCAATATCATCTTTAAATAATTGATATGTAGCTACTGTAAGAATTGGCCTTAGCCTCTTTCCTCCAGACATAAGGCTATACTCCATTGAGCTATTCCAAACTTCTTCTGGGCACTTCTGCTTTCTCAAATACTTCTCCAACTCATGATTAATCATATTTTGATACTGTGATAACTGCTCTTTAAAATCCATTTTTTTCTCCTTTTTTGCCACTAGGGACGTACCTTTTTGGCAATTTTTTGCCATTTTGCTACGTCCCTCTTGGCAATTTTTTAGACTGACATAAGTTCTTTTTCTTTTGACTCTAGCATTTTATCTACTTCGTCAATATATTTATCTGTTATTTTTTGAATTTCACTTTCTGCCTGTTTTAATTCATCTTCTGTCATTTCGCCATTTTTTTGTGAGTTTTTGGCTTGATCCATGCCGTCTCTTCTAATGCTTCTTATTGCAACTTTTGTTTCTTCGGCCATTTTTCTAACATCTTTTACTATTTCTTTTCTTCTTTCTTCTGTTAGCTCTGGGAAAGTTAGTCTTATTACTTTTCCATCATTATTTGGGTTAATGCCTATATCTGATGCTAAAATAGCTTTTTCTATTTCTTTTAATGCACTAGCATCCCAAGGTTGAATTACAATTAATCGTGCTTCTGGCACTGAAATTCCTGCAATTTGATTTATTGGTGTTGGTGTGCCATAATAATCAATTTTTATTTTATTTAATATTGCTGGGTTTGCTCTACCAGCCCTAACCTCTGCTAATTTTTCGTCAAAAACATTTATTGTTCTATTCATTTTTTCTTTTATATCTGTATAATCCATAAATTTCTCTCCTTATATTTACATTAAAATTTAATTATCTTACAATTGTACCAATTTTTTCTCCTCTAACTGCTCTTACTATATTTTCTGGATCTGCAATTCCAAAAACTAGTAGTGGAATATTATTGTCTCTACACATTGCTGTTGCAGTTGAATCCATTACTTTTAAATCTTTATTTAGCACATCTAAATATGATATTTCGTCATATTTTTCTGCACTTGAATCTATTTCAGGGTCTGCTGAATATACTGCATCTACTGATTTTCCAAGTAAAATTATATCAGCTCCAATTTCTGTAGCTCTTAATACAGCAGCTGTATCTGTTGTAAAATATGGATGACCCGTGCCACAAGCAAAAATTACAACTCTTCCTTTATTTAAATGTTTTATTGCTTTTCTTTGAATAAAAGGCTCTGCAATTTCTCTCATCTCAATAGCTGTTTGTACTCTTGAGAACAATCCTCTAGCTTCTAAAGCATCTTGCAAAGCTAATGCATTCATTGCAGTTGCAAGCATTCCCATATAATCTGCTGTAGTTCTTTCCATATCTTTTCCATATTTTCCTCTCCAGAAGTTTCCTGCTCCTACTACAATGGCCACTTGAACTCCCATTTCTACTACTTCTTTTATTTTATCACAAATTCCACCCAATACTTTTGGGTCTATTCCTGTTTTTTGTTCTCCTGCTAGTGCTTCACCGCTTAGTTTTAATAGTACTCTTTTGTATTTTGTTTTAGTATTTTCAGATTCTGATGATTTTTCGTTTGACAATTTTTCCACTCTCCTTAAATATATATTTTTATCCTTGTTATTTTATCATATATTAAAAAAAAATACAGTACTTTTTTAATATTTTCTTAATTTTTAGTACTGTATTTATATATTTTTCAATTATTTCTATTATTTTAATTGTTTCATTACTTCTTCTGCAAAGTTTTCTTCTTTTTTCTCTATTCCTTCGCCTTTTTCAAATCTAGCAAACTCAACTACCTCTGCATTTTTTTCTTTTAGTAATTGTGAAACTTTTATGTCTGGATTTTTAACGAATGGTTGATCTACTAAGCAAACTTCTTCAAAGAATTTTCTTATTCTTCCTTGAACGATTTTTTCTGCTATAGCTTCTGGCTTTCCTTCATTCATAGTTTGAATTTTTAGAATTTCTTTTTCTTTAGCTAATCTATCTTCTGGAACTGATGCTTCATCTAAAAATTCTGGCCTAGCTGCTGCAATTTGCATACAAACATCTTTTGCAACATCTTTGTCTCCTTTTGACATATTTACTAAAACTGCAATTTTTCCTTCGCCATGAATATATTTTTCAACTAAGCAATCTGATTGAAATCTTTTAAATCTTCTAATAGTTAGATTTTCTCCTATTTTTGCTATTTTTTCAACCAATACTTCTTTTACAGTTTTTCCTGGATTGTCGATTGATTCTTGCGCTAACAAATCTTCTACATCTTTTGGATTTTTTTCGACAACTTGTTTTGCTACAGAAGCAACAAATTCCTTAAATTCTTCATTTTTTGCAACGAAGTCTGTTTCTGAGTTTACTTCTACAACTGCTCCTACTTTTCCATCTTCTGAAATGTAAGCATCAACTAGTCCTTCTGCTGCTACTCTTCCTGACTTTTTAGCTGCTTTTGCAATTCCTCTTTCTCTTAATAGGTCTATTGCTTTATCCATATCTCCATCAGTTTCTGTTAAAACTTTTTTACAGTCCATCATTCCTGCGCCTGTTTTTTCTCTAAGTTCTTTTACTAAACTTGCTGAAATCATTTTAAACTCCTCCTTTTAATTATATATTAGTTTGAAGTTTTTTCTTCTTCACTTGCTTTTTCTGAATCAGCTGAATTATCCTCAGCATTTTCAACTACTTGCTCAATTGTTGTAGCTTCTTCTGCTTCAGCTTTTTGTTCTTGTTCATCAGCTTCTGCTTCAAAGCTTTCACCTTGTTTTCCTTCTATAACTGCATTTGCTATAACATCAGTAATTAATTTTACAGCTCTTATAGCATCATCATTTCCTGGAATTGGATAATCTAATTCTTCTGGGTTGCAGTTTGTATCAACTAAACCAACTACTGGAATTCCCAATTTTTTAGCTTCCAAAATTGCTATTCTTTCTTTTTTAGGATCTACTAAAAAGATAACTCCTGGTAATTGTTCCATTTCTTTAATTCCACCAAGGTTTTTCTCTAATTTATCCATTTCTTTTTTCAATAAAATTACTTCTTTTTTTGGTAGAACATCAAAAGTTCCATCTTCTTGCATTTTTTCTAAGTCATTTAGTCTTTGTACTCTTTTACGAATTGTTTCAAAGTTTGTTAACATTCCACCTAACCATCTTTGATTAACATAGTACATACCGCATTTTTCTGCAGCTTCTTTTACACACTCTTGTGCTTGTTTTTTAGTACCTACAAATAGTACTGTTTTTCCTTCCTCAACTTGTTCTTTAACAAAGCTATAAGCTTCATCCAACTTCTTTGAAGTTTTTTGTAAATCGATTATATGGATTCCATTTCTAGCTTGAAAAATATATTCAGCCATTTTTGGATCCCATCTTCTTGTTTGATGTCCAAAATGAACACCAGCCTCTAATAATTGTTTCATTGCAACTACTGGCATTTTTAATTCCTCCCTTTTTGTTATTTCTTCCACAAAGTTCTTTGCTCCTTGGGACCTTTTATGTGCTATAATATATTTGCATAATATTTTCTGTTTTAATGAATTAAATTATGCACAATTTTAAGGCACTTCCCTTAAAGCTCGCTATGTGTGATTAATACGCATACTATTGTATCAAATTTTTCCATAAATTGCAAGCATTTTTTGAATTTTATTTCTAATAACTTTCGAAGATAATATAGCTAAACTATTCTTATTCTTCAATAGTTGCACCAATAATTCCAGCATCATTTCCAAGAACCGCAAGCTTTAGCTCAGGCATAAATTCAGAATTAAAGGCATACTTTTCATTATAAAATTTTTTCTGAAGCTTTTCAAAAAAAACATCTTTAAAATGCACAAAACTTCCTCCTAAAGCAATTGCCTCTGGCTCAAAAATGTCAATTAAATTAGAAAATCCAATAATTAAATTATCTATGTATTCATCAATCAATTTTGCAAATTTCTTTTCATCTTGATGCTTTTTCAAATAATCTAGCAATTCTATCGATGAAATCTCATCTGGCAAATTTGCTAATTTTTTCACATTATCTTTAAACCTTTTCATTGAGCAATATGTCTCAAAACAGCCTTTTTTGCCACATTTACACTGTATGCCATCTTTTTCAATAACCAGATGTCCTATTTCAAATCCAGGTGCCCTACCTGCTTTTAACAACTTGCCTTGCAAAAATACGCCAGCACCAATTCCTGTACCCAAACATAAAAATACGCAATCATCATATTCTTTCAGACTACCATACTTTTTTTCAGCCAAAGCAGCGCACTTTCCATCATTTCTAATCCTAATTGGCAAATTATAATGTTTTCTTAACATTGCGCTTATATCAAGTTCTTTTATGCCCAAATTGCACATAGAAAAAATTTTTCCATCACGTGGAATTCCTGGTGCTGCAATTCCTATCATTTCTATTTCACTTAAATTATTTCCCCATTTGCCATTGTCTCTATTTGCTTCAACAAATTTTACTATTCTACTTTCAATAAAATTTTCCACATTTTCCATATTTTCAATATCTGCTTCACTTTTTTCAATTATTTTTCCATACTCATTCACAAGAGCTATTCCTATATGGCTTCCGCCAATATCAATACCTATTTTCATAAAAAACTATCCTTTCATTTTGAACTTTGGGGACGTTCCTTAAAGTTCAAAAAAATTATTAATGTGTAGATATAATACGATAAATTAGCAATTACAAATTTTGAACTTTAAGGAACGTCCCCAAAGTTCAAAAAATGTGCCAAAAAGGTATGTCCCCTTGGCACAAATTGGAAGGTGTTTTTTTCCTCCGTCCCCAAAAACACCCAAAAACATCTAGGTAACACCATAAGCTGAGAATAAGAAGTTTCCCATATATACTTGAACGCAAGGTACTAGAACTACTAATACGAAGAAGATTAGTACTACACCTACTATTGCATAAACTATCTGTGGTAGTGTTTTCATTATTTTGTCCATTATGTTGTCAATATCTATTTGCATATATTCAAGTAATTTTTCCATCATTTCTGCTAGGTCTGTCTGCATTCCTATTTTTAACATTTCAGTTACCATTGGCTTTGCAAGGCCTGAGTTTTCAAATGGCTCTATCCATGATGCACCAGTTAAAATGTTATTTATTGAAGTTTCTACTATTGATAGCATTACGTAATTTTTTTCTACGTTTTTGCTTACTTCAAGGGCTTCCTGTATTCTTAAACCATTTCTTAAGTTTAGTAACATGGCTCTAAATAGTCGTGTTAGGTCTAAGGCGAATATTAGTTGGCCAAATATTGGCATTTTGTATTTGAAGTAGTCAAAGTTGTATCTTCCTTTTGGTGTGTGAATGTACAGTAAGATGATTGCAACTATTGCCACAATTATCAGAACTGGTATATACCAATAGATTATTGCTTTATCCATGAAGTCTTTAAACCATAGTGTTATTGCTGGTAAGGTGTCTTTTGTTCCTAATTCGTCAAATACACTTTGGATTGCTGGAATAGCAAATAATGTACCAACAACTAACATGACTATTAATAATACGAATTGTATTATGTTTGGTATGAATATTGCTTTTAATCTTCTACTTAGGTTTTCTGTATTATCTAGGTATTTTACAGCTTGCTCTAATGAGTTTGTTAAAGAACCTGAGAGTTCTCCAACTTTTATCATGTTTACATATATATATGGAAATATGTTTGAATAATATTCCATAGTTGTATACATATTTTCACCAGCTTCAACTCCGGCTAGAATATCTTGCAATACTCCTTTAAATGATTCGTTTTCCGTACTATCTATTATTGTGTTCAGAGCGTGTATGTTGTTGAAATCAGCCTTTTTTAATAGATAAAAGTTTTCTGTAAATACTACTAAGTCCCTTTGTGTTATTTTTTCTGTTTTTGCCAAATATGAATTGATTTTATCTAGTGTTGATACTTTTTTGGTTCTAGTATTCAAGTCAGTAGTATTAACATTTTTCATTATTTCTTGTATATCAGTTACATTTCTTTTTTGCTTCTTTTGAGTTTTTAGTCCCTTATATGCAACTTGCTGTATCGTTATTGGCGTTAATTCGCTACTTTTTAATGCCTTTATTAAATTTTGTCTACTTGCTGACTCTACTTTATTTTTTACGACTAAACCTGTTTTTGTTATAGCTTTATAGGTGTATGTAGGCATTTTTCTATCCTCCTATTATATTTTTTCTTTTTTGATTTTTAACTGCATTATTGTTCTGTTCAAAATTTCTAAGTTCTTTTCTTCAACTTGCTCTTTTGCCTGTTCTAATGTTATTCTATCATTAACAAATAATTCTGCAAGTGAATTTATTAAGCCTATGCTTCCTTTGTCGGCACCACTTTGAATTGCATCTTCTATTTCAGATACGCTTAGTTTGTCCTTTCTAATAATTCCTGCAACTACATTGTCAACTACCATAACTTCTGGCACTAATACTAGTTTTCCGTCTACTCCTTTTAATAGTCTTTGTGAAATAACTAGTTTTAGCAAAGAAGCTAGTAAATATTTAATACTTTCTTGGTCTCTTACTTCATAGAAATTTATTAATCTATCTATACTTTCTGCGCAAGATTTTGTGTGCAATGTTCCAATAACTAAGTGACCAGATTCTGCCATTTCTATTGCTGCTTCTACTGTTTCTTTATCACGTATCTCACCTATTACAAGAATATCGCAGTCCTCTCTTAAAGAGTTTTTTACACCATCACTGAAAGTTAGGCTATCTCTACCTTGTCCTACTTCTTTTTGTACTATTAAAGATTTCTTAGAATGATGCTTATATTCAACTGGGTTTTCAAGTGTTAAAATCTTTTTATTTTGATTTTCATTTATATAATTTATCAAAGCATTCAAAGTAGTGGTCTTACCAGAGTTTGTTTTTCCTGTAACTAGTATTAAACCTTGTGATTGATATGTCATTCTCCTAACGATATCTGGTACACCTAATGATTCATAGCTTGGTAGCTCATTTTTAATAAGTCTTAAAGTAGCTATTGGAATTTCATCTTCCATAGATATATTTACTCTTAAACGTATATCTTTATATACATAAGACATATCTAATTTCTTAGTTTTCTTAAAAACTTCATCTTTATCTACATTTCCTTTTACCAAATAATCGTACATTTCATACATATCATCTGGCGTTAATATTGATGTCTTTCTAACTGGCACCAAATCTCTTAGAATTCTAAGAATTGGCTTGTTTCCTACGACCAAATGTATGTCAGAAGCATCAAGCCTCATTGCTTCGTCAATTATATAATCTAAATTCATTTTATCCTCCT
>CALXJQ010000041.1 GCA_944388665.1 uncultured Clostridia bacterium | reverse complement strand
TGGAAGTGTAAGTGTAGTAATATATTAAGCTAACCAATACTAATAAATCGAGGGCTTAACCACAATTTTAAAAAGAAGAAGAAAGAAAGAACCCTAAAACTTAAATTTCATCTATGTATTTTTGAGTGTGCTATGCATACAAAACTTTTCTAGTGATGATAACATTTAGGGTAATACCTGTTCCCATTCCGAACACAGAAGTCAAGCCTAAATGTGCCGAAAATACTTGTGGGTTACCCTGCTGGGAAGATAGGTTGTTGCTAGATTTTTTTTATTTAAAAAAGCTAGAAATTAATATATAAAGATATATTAAACAATCTATATATTAATTTGTGGCTTTTTTTGTTAAACAACATTGCGCAAAATATTAGTTTAGGTAATATAAAACATTGCACAAAATCAAACTTTAGTGATACTAAAAATAGCTAGAAAGGAGGAACTTTAAATGTCAAAAGTAATGTGGAAACCAGGGACATTCTTATATCCATTGCCTGCAGTAATGGTAAGCTGTGGCACAATGGAAAAATCAAATATAATAACAGTAGCTTGGACAGGCATATTAAATACAAATCCAGCAACTGTCTACATATCAGTAAGGCCTAGTAGGTATTCATATAATTTAATTAAGAAACAAGGAGAATTTGTAATAAATTTAACTACGAAAAATTTGGTAAAAGCAACAGACTGGTGTGGAGTAAAAACTGGGGTTAAAGTAGATAAATTTAAAGAAATGAATTTGCATAAAGAAAAAGCAAATTTTGTAAAATGCCCTTTAATCAAAGAAAGTCCAGTATCAATAGAATGTAAAGTAAAAAAAGTAATACCACTAGGATCACATGATATGTTTCTTGCACAAGTTTTGTCCATAGATGCAGATGAAAAATATATTGATGAAAAGGGTGCATTTGATATTTCTAAATGTGACTTAATTGCATATTTGAATGGAGGATATTATTCAATGGGTAAAAAACTAGGAAAATTTGGATTTTCTGTACAAAAAAAGAAAAAATCATTGACATATCGCTAAAAAAATGATAAAATAAGCGAGTATATGTAATTACGTACATATACTCACATCGTTTTAAAAGTAAGGTAAAAATACGGAGGTGTATTAAAATGGCAGCAAAAGGACCAAGAGAAAACATAACATTAGAGTGTACAGAATGTAAAAACAGAAATTATATAACTTCAAAAAATAAAAGAAATAATACAGATAGACTAGAAATAGTTAAATATTGTAAGTTCTGTAAAAAACGTACTACACATAAAGAAACTAAATAGTATAAAGCTATTTTAAGGAGGATATAAAATGGCTAAAAAAGAAAAGAAAACATCTAATAGTAAAGAAAACAATAAAAATAAAAAAAGTTTTTTCAAAGATTTTAAAGCTGAATTAAAAAAAGTAGTTTGGCCAACACCAAAACAATTATTCAATAGTACAGTAGCAGTAGTTACAATAGTGCTAGTTACAGCGATAATTGTATTTCTATTAGATTTAGCATTTAGAAGCATTGATGAATTCGGAGTGCAGAAACTAAAAAATGTAGTTAGTACTCAAACAACAAACACAATAGATGCTAATACTACTTCAGAAGATACAAACAATGCTGAAAGCACAGATAGTAATTCAACAAATGCAACAGATACTAACATGGCTTCAACTGAAGATGCAAATGTAACAGATGCAAATGCATCAAATGAAAGCACAGCATCAGATGAAAATGCAACTACAGAAAATGCTACAACAAATGAAGCTGAATAGTGAAAATAAATTATAAATTTAAAAGCTGAATGTATCTATATTAATGCACTCAGAATTGCTAAAAAACAAATTATTGAATTAAGGAGGCTAAAATTAGTATGTCTCAAAAAGATTATGATATGGTGCCAAGGTGGTATGTAGTTCAT
This sequence comes from uncultured Clostridia bacterium, assembly GCA_944388665.1. GTDB lineage: Bacteria > Bacillota > Clostridia > TANB77 > CAG-508 > CAG-269. Next base: position 10,890 of record CALXJQ010000041.1, on the reverse strand, counting down.
ACATATTCAGGCTACGAAAATAAAGTAAAAACAGACTTAGAAAAAACAATAAAAAATAGAGAATTAGAAGACTATTTTTTTGATATCGTTGTTCCTATGGAAGAACAAATAGAAATTAGAGATGGAAAAAGGAAAACTAATTTAAGAAAAGTGTTTCCCGGATATGTACTAATTAAAATGATAGTAACAGAAGAATCTTGGTATATAGTTAGAAATACAAGAGGCGTTACAGGCTTTGTAGGTTCAGGGACAGATCCAATACCATTAACAGATGAAGAAATAAGAAATATGGGATTTGAAGATGTTCCAATAAATGTAGATTATGAAGTAAATGATCAAGTACAAGTTATGAACGGACCATTTGAAGGTTTTGTTGGTACAGTACAAGAAATAAATACTGAAAAACATAAAGTAAAAGTTTTGGTATCTATGTTTGGAAGAGAAACGCCAGTAGAGTTAGAATTTTCTCAAGTACAAAAAGTTAGTTAAATAAGGAGGTGCCATAAAAATGGCAGAAAAGGAAATAACAAATATAATAAAATTACAAATTGAAGCAGGAAAGGCATCACCAGCTCCACCAGTAGGACCTGCGTTAGGTTCAAGTGGTGTTAACATCATGCAATTTGTAAAGGAATTTAATGATAGAACTGCAAATCAACCTGGAATGATAATCCCAGTAGTAATTACAGTTTATAAAGACAAATCATTTGAATTTATAACAAAAGTTCCACCAGTTGCAGTTTTAATTAAAAAAGCTATTAAAATTGAAAAAGGTTCAGGAAAGCCAAATAAAGAAAAAGTTGCTAAAATAACAAAAGACCAAGTAAAAGCAATAGCTGAACAAAAAATGCCAGACCTAAATGCTGCAACATTAGAAACAGCAATGAGTATGGTTGAAGGAACTGCTAGGTCTATGGGCGTAGTAGTAGAAGAGTAAAAATAATAAATAAAAAATAAAAATTGGGAGAGCTATGCTCGTTAGAACCAAAGGAGGTAAAAAATGAAAAGATCAAAAAGATACACAGAAAGTGAAAAATTAGTGGATAAAAACAAATTATACACTATAAAAGAAGCATTAGAAGTAATTGAAAAAATGCCAAAAACAAAATTCGACGAATCAGTTGAATTACATGTAAAATTAGGAGTTGATTCTAAATATGCAGATCAACAAGTTAGAGGTACAGTAGTACTTCCTAATGGTACTGGTAAAACACAAAAGGTGTTAGTTTTTGCTAAAGGACCAAAAGCAGAGGAAGCACAAAAAGCAGGAGCAGATTATGTTGGTGCTGAAGAATTAATTCCAAAAATTCAAAATGAAAATTGGTTTGACTATGATGTTGTAGTAGCAACACCAGATATGATGAGTGTTGTAGGTAGATTAGGAAAAGTTTTAGGACCAAAAGGCTTAATGCCAAACCCTAAATCTGGAACAGTCACAATGGACGTAACAAAAGCAATAAAAGAAATTAAAGCTGGTAAAGTTGAATATCGTTTGGATAAAACAAATATTATTCACTTGGGATTTGGAAAAGTTTCTTTTGGAGTAGATAAATTACTAGAAAACTATGACACAATTATTAATGCTATAATAAAAGCTAAGCCAGCAGCCGCAAAAGGACAATACATTAGAAGTGTAGCAATAGCTACAACTATGGGACCAAGCTTATTTATAGACCAAAAATAAAATAAAATTCCAAAGACAGTAGGCAAAAAGGAAGTCCTACCGAGGATATAAAAAGAGAAAGAGAATTGACACTCTTTTAATATTCTTGGTATGGATATTAAAAGGGTGTTATTAAATTTATAAAATATAAAACAAAAGACATTGGGAGGTGAAAAACATGGCAAGTGAAAAAATATTAAAGCAAAAGAAAGAAGAAGTTACAAAATTAGCAGAAGAAATGAAAGAAGCAAAATTAATACTTTTAGTTGACTACAGAGGAATAAATGTAACAGATGACACAACACTAAGAAAAGACCTTAGAAATGCAAGTGCTAAATATACAGTAATAAAAAACAATATTATCAGAAGAGCATTGGCAGAAGCAGGAATAACAGAATTAGAAGATAAACTAGAAGGCCCAACAGCTTTAGTTATTAGTACAGGTGACTATTTAGAGCCATCAAAAGCTGTATATAATTATAGCAAAGATAAGGACTTCTACAATATCAAAGGCGGTGTAATTGATGGAAAAGTAATGACAACAGAAGAAATAATTACTTTAGCAAAATTACCATCAAGAGAAACATTGTTATCTATGCTTGCTGGTGCATTGCTTGGAAATATTTCAAAAATTGCAGTTGCACTTGATCAAGTAAGAAAACAAAAGGAAGAAGCAGGAGAAAAAGTAACAGTTTCAGCAGCAGCTGAACCAACTGCAGCAGAGACAACAGCTCCTGAAGCAGACAAAGCTGAATAGTGTGGTGAGCTTATATCACTAAAAATCAAAATAAATTATAGGAGGATTTTAAAATGGAAAAAATAGAAAAGTTAATTGAAGAAATAGATAGCTTAACAGTTGTTGAATTATCAGAATTAGTTAAAGCTATTGAAGAAAAATATGGAGTATCTGCAGTAGCAGCTGCAGCACCAGCAGCCGGAGGAGCAGCTCCAGCAGCTGAAGAAAAAACATCATTCAATGTTGTATTAAAAGAAGTTGGAGATCAAAAAATTAAAGTTATCAAAGTTGTTAGAGATGCTACAGGTTTAGGACTAAAAGAAGCTAAAGACTTAGTAGATGGAGCTCCAAAGACAGTTAAAGAAGGAGCTAGCAAAGAAGAAGCAGAAGACTTAAAAGCTAAATTTGAAGAAGTCGGAGCAACTATTGAATTACAATAATTAAAAAGAAAAACACTAAGAGTATAAATTTATATTTCTTAGTGTTTTTTTATGTTAATTGAAAATGGACTTGTTTTTTTGGACAAAACGTTATATAATATAAGGCATATTAAGGATGGGAGATGATAACATGAAAGTAAGTAGAGAAGAAATCTTACACATTGCAAATTTGGCAGATTTATACTTGGAAGAGAATGAAATAGATACATATTTAACACACCTACAAGAAATACTAAATTTTGCTAATATTGTAAATAATGCACCGGTTGATGACTTAAATGTGACAATTGGAGCAAATGAGAATAAAAATGTATTTAGAAAAGACGAAGTGAAGATATTTGAAGATAATGCAAGTTTATTACAAAATGCACCATCAAAAGAACAGAATATGTTTAAAATACCAAAGGTTATAAATTAATTTTTGAAAAGCATAAATTAAAGATTGGAGGAGAATAGATGGAAATTACAGAATTAACAGTCCATGAATTGCAAGATAAATTAAAATCTAAAGAGATATCAATTACTGATATTACAAAAGCATATATAGAAAGAATAGAACAAAAAGAGAATGATGTACAAGCCTTTGTTACAGTACTTAAAGATGAGGCACTAGAACAGGCTAAAGATATACAAGAAAAAGTCGAAACAGGAAAAATTAAAGGAGAATTTGCAGGAATTCCAATTGGAATAAAAGACAATATGTGCACAAAAGGAATAAAGACGACATGTAGTTCAAGAATGCTAGAAAATTTTATATCTCCTTATGACGCAACTGTAGTGGAAAAAATAAAAAATGAGAATATAATAGATTTAGGAAAATTAAATATGGACGAGTTTGCAATGGGAGGCTCAACAGAATATTCATATTTTAAGAAAACAAAAAATCCATGGAATTTAAACAAAGTGCCAGGTGGCTCATCAGGAGGAAGCGCAGCTGCTGTGGCAGCTAATATGGTGCCTTGGGCATTGGGCTCAGACACAGGAGGATCAATAAGACAACCATCTAGTTTTTGTGGAGTAGTAGGACTAAAGCCAACTTATGGCTTAGTATCAAGATATGGCTTAGTAGCTTTTGCATCTTCACTAGATCAAATAGGACCAATAACTAAAGATGTACAAGATGCTGCAATGCTGTTAAATATAATAGCAGGACATGATGAAAGAGATTCAACATCTGCTAATCGCGAAAAAGTAGACTACACAAAAGCTTTAACTGGAAATGTTAAAGGGCTAAAAATAGGCGTTCCAAAAGAGTTCTTTGGAGAAGGAATAAATGAAGAAGTAAAAGCTTCTTTACAAAAAGCTATAGAAAAATATAAAGAATTAGGAGCACAGGTAGAAGAATTTTCACTAGATATAGCAAAATATGCATTAGCAACATATTACATAATAGCGTGTGCTGAGGCAAGTTCAAACTTAGGCAGATTTGATGGAATAAGATATGGCTATAGAACGCCAGAATACAAGGATTTAAAAGATTTATATAGAAAATCAAGAAGTGAAGGATTTGGACCAGAGGTAAAAAGAAGAATTATACTTGGAACTTATGTATTATCATCAGGATATTATGATGCATATTACAAAAAAGCTCAAAAAGTTCGTACATTAGTTATGAACGAATTTAACAAAGGGTTTGAAAAATATGATGTAATATTAACGCCAACATCTCCAACAGTAGCATTTGACCTTGGTTCAAAAACAAATGCCCCACTAGAAATGTACTTAGCAGATATATGCACGGTTTCTGTAAATATTGCAGGACTTCCAGGAATTTCAATACCATCTGGAGTAGACAGTGAAGGAATGCCAATAGGAATGCAGTTGATAGGAAATAGATTTTGCGAAGAAACAATATTAAATGCAGCATATACATATCAGCAAGCTACTAAATTCAGAGAAAATCATAAACCAGAATTCAAAAAATAATAAAGAGAGTTAGGAGGAAAATAAATGTCAAGAGAAGATTATGAAGTGGTTATAGGACTAGAAATACATGCAGAATTAGCAACAAAAACAAAAATATTTTGTTCTTGTCCAACAAAATTTGGAGGAAGTCCTAATACTCAGACATGTCCTATATGTATGGCTATGCCTGGAACATTACCAGTACTAAATGAAAAAGTTGTAGAATATGCAGTAAAAGCCGGTCTTGCAACTAATTGTACAATTTCAAAAGATAGTAAAAATGATAGAAAAAATTATTTCTATCCAGACTTACCAAAGGCATATCAAATTTCGCAATATGATAAGCCACTATGTGAACATGGATATGTAGAAATAGATACAGAACATGGAAAGAAAAAAATTCGTCTATTGCGTATCCACATAGAAGAAGATGCGGGAAAACTAAATCATGACGAATTTGCAGGAGATAGCTTAGTTGACTTAAATAGAGCAGGAGTACCACTAATTGAAATGGTTTCAGAGCCAGATATAAGCAGTGCAGAAGAAGCAGAAGCATATATGAGAAAAATAAAGTCAATATTAGAATATATAGAAGTTTCAGACTGTAAAATGCAAGAAGGTTCACTAAGAGCCGATGTAAATGTCTCAGTAAAGAAAAAGGGAGACACAAAACTAGGAACCCGTACAGAAATGAAAAATATGAACTCTTTCAAAAGCATAGAAAGAGCAATCAAATATGAGGTTGACAGGCAAATAGACGTCATAGAAGATGGTGGAAAAGTAGAGCAAGAAACATTAAGATGGGACGATGTATCTGGTAAAACATTTCCAATGAGAGACAAAGAGGACGCACAAGACTACAGATATTTCCCAGACCCAGACTTAGTTGCAATAAGACTATCTGATGAATATGTAGAAAATATTAGAAAATCATTGCCAGAATTACCAGAAAGCAGAAAAGAAAGGTATTTAAAAGATTATAAACTATCAGAAAAAGATGCTAGACTAATAACTTCTTCAAAATACCTATCAGACCTATTTGAAAAAGCAATAGAAGTTTGCAATAATCCAAAAGCAGTCAATAATTGGATAATATCAGACATTTCAAGAATTTTGAACGAAACAGAAATGGACCCAATAGAAATACCTTTTGATGGTAACCAATTAGGAAAATTAATAATATTAATTGACAAAGGCACAATAAGCACAAGCATCGCCAAAAAAGTCTTAGAAGAACTATTCGAAAATCCACGTGACCCAGAAGAAATAATAAAAGAAAAAGGCTGGATACAAATTTCAGACGAGGGAGCAATAAAAGAAATAGTACAAAAAGTGTTATCAGAAAACCCAAAATCAGTCGCAGATTACAAAGCAGGAAAAGACAAAGCATTGGGCTACTTAGTAGGCCAAGCCATGAAGCAAACAAAAGGAAAAGCAAACCCACAGATGCTTAATCAAATGTTTAAAGAAGAATTAAAATAGAGAAAAATAAGGTGTTTTTGGGGACGGAGGAAAAAAACATCCAAAAATTTTTAAAACGGAGCCACGGAGGGACGTAGTTTAATAGCACTTTTTGCCATTAAACTACGTCCCTAGTGGCAAATTTTTAATCAAATTTGTTGCTTTTTTATTCCATCAACTACAAAACTACAAATCACAAATTCTATTCCAAAAATTAATCCAAGTTTTAGTAATGCCAAACCAATGTAATATATCTCAGGTGAAGGGAAAAACATTATATATGTAAGTAAAATTAGCATAGCAATAGCGCAAATTCCTAAGCAAAATTTTAATCCATTCTTCAAAATTTTTGACGTAATTGCATCAAAATTTTTGTAATTATCTTTTAATTTTTTTAACATTTCTTTATCCTCCATAAAATTCATTATTTTTTATGCAATTAATATTATATAGTCTATATTAGCCGTATTAAGACCTTAAATGACCATTTCAATGATTATCATAATTAATAATAGCATGTTAATAAGCTAAAAACAATGGAAATTCTTTGCAACAAAAAGTTTGGCACGAAGGAAATAGATTAATGGAATTTAAGGTGTTTTTTTCCTCCGTCCCCAAAAACATCTAAACAAAAAATGAACTTTAAGGAACGTCCCTAAAGTTCAAAGGTTTTATGCCATTGCAGCATTTAGCTTTTTAGATAAGTTTGATTTTTTTCTTGCTGCAGTATTTTTTACAATTACACCTTTTGTGCAAGCTTGATCAATTTTTTTGGTAGCTTCAGATAATAAAACTTTTGCTTCATCAATGTTTTTGTTAGCAACAGCCTCTTCGAATTTTTTGATAGCAGTTTTATATTCTGATTTTATCATATTATTTCTCAAAGTTTTTTTCTCAATTATTTTAACTCTCTTTTTTGCTGATTTTATGTTTGGCATTTTAGCACCTCCTCTTAGCATATAAAGTATTACTATAATATAAAATATTTTAGCATATTTTTTTACAAAAAGCAAGTAATATTCAATAAAATCCGATGAAAATTAAAAATAATTCTTGTAATATGGGCTTATATATGATATATTTTATTGCAGAGTGCAATTATTAATGTAATTAAAAAGGAAGGGATGATTGTATGATTGCAATAGGAAGCGACCATGGAGGATATAAATTAAAAGAAGAAATTAAAAAGTATTTAGATGAAAAAGAAATAAAATATAAGGATTATGGATGCATGGAGGAGGAAAGTGTAGACTATCCAAATATAGCTAAAGAAGTAGCTAAAAGTGTGCAAAGTGGAAAATGCGATAGAGGAATTTTAATATGTAGATCAGGATTAGGCATGAGTATTGTGGCAAATAAGTTTAAAGGAATAAGATGTACACCTTGCCATAATGAGTATACAGCGAAATATGCAAGGCTTCATAATGATAGTAATATACTGGCATTAGGTGCTGACGATGTAACAACAAATGAAGCTATATGTATTTTAAGAATGTGGATTGCTACAGAGTTTGAAGGAGGAAGACATAAAGAAAGGCTAAAGATAATAGAAGAGATAGAAAACGAAAACATGAAATAGGAGGCAGTGCTTATGTGGGGAGATATAGCAATTGCGTTTCTACTAGCTTTTATTGTGACTTTTATGACAACTCCGTATACTATAAAAATCGCAAAAAAAATAGGAGCTGTAGACGTACCTAAAGATGAAAGAAGAATGCACAAACGAGCTATGCCTAAGTTTGGTGGACCTGCTGTTATTTTAGGATTTTTAGTTTCTGTTGTATATTTGTTAATTGTAATGAGTATAGAGCAAAATATAAATTTATTTGGCCCAGAGCAATATGGAAAAAAGCTACTAGGAATGTTTTTGGGGATAATAGTACTTTCGATAACGTGCATTATAGATGATATTGCTACAATAAAGCCAATTGCAAAATTTACAGGACAAGTATTGGCTGCAATTATTGTAGTTGCTTTTGGAATAAGAATTGATGAGTTGACGCCAGCTTTTATACATAGTGAACAATTAAGAGAAGCATTTTCAATTGGCTTAACTATACTGTGGGTTGTCGGAGTAACAAATGCAATAAACTTAATTGATGGGCTTGATGGACTGTCTGCTGGAATTTCAGTAATTGCAGCAATTTCACTTTTGATAATATTTGTGTTAAATGGTTCACCTTTAATAGCAATATTGTTAATTACAGCACTTGCGGGGGCTTTAGTTGGATTTTTACCATTTAATTTTGCACCAGCAAAAACTTTTATAGGAGATACAGGTTCGAACTTTTTAGGATTTTCACTCTCTATAATAGCAATTTTGGGAGTAGCTAAAACTTATACAATGATAGTAATAGTTCTTCCTGTAATTGCACTTGGCTTACCAATATTTGATACAATTTGGGCTATAATAAGGAGACTAATAAAAGGAAAGTCCATAAAGGCAATTTTTAAAGCAGATAAAGGCCATTTGCACCATAGATTGGTTGCAAAAGGATTTAGCCAAAAACAAGCAGTTTTAATATTATATGGCATTGGAGCAACATTTGGACTATTTGCAATAATATTATTGGAAAGTGGAGTGTGGAAAGCTTTATCATTTTTATTAATGGTAATAGTTGCAATAGGTTTAGGCTATAAAAACTTTAAAGAAGAACAATCAGGCAGTCAACAATATGAGTGCGAAGTATGCAAATATATTTATAATCCTAAATATGGAAATGAAAAAGCAGGAATAAAACCTGGTACACCATTTGACCAATTGCCAGATGACTGGGTTTGCCCAGTGTGTGGAGAAGGAAAAGATATGTTCCAAATTCATAGATAAGATTTATTATATAAAGAAAGGAAATGATGATGATGGAAAAAGAAATATTAATATTTGGCCATAAAAATCCAGATACAGATTCAATTTGTTCAAGCATAGTAAAGCAGAGATTAAATGAAAGTGATGGAAAAAATAATACAGAGGCTGTACGACTAGGAAAGGTGAATAAAGAAACACAATATGTACTGGACTACTTGAAAATTGAAGCGCCAAGGTTAATTGAAAAAGTAGAAGAAGGCCAAAAAGTAATAATGATAGACCATAATGAATTTAACCAAAGTGTTGATGGAATAGAAAAAGCAAAAATAATAGGAGTTGTTGATCATCACAGGATAGCAAATTTTCAGACTTCAGAGCCACTATATTATACAGCAAAGCCTTATGGCTGTACATCAACGATTTTATTTAAAGAATATAAATCTAAAGGAATAGAAATAGGTAAAGAAGAAGCGGTATTGATGGCAAGCGCAATAATTTCAGATACATTATTGCTAAAATCACCTACAACAACTAAACATGATAAAAATGCATTAAAAGAATTGGGTGAGATTGCAAATATAGACATCAATCAATATGGAATGGAAATGCTAAAAGCAGGAACAGATTTAAGCGAATTTAGTGCAGAGGAGCTTATTGAATTAGATGCAAAAAGCCTTGACAAAGATGGAACGAAATTTGTAATTGCACAAGTAAATACAGCTAGCATAGATGATGTTTTGGAAAGAGAAGCAGAAATAAAAAATGCAATAAATAAAAAGATTCAGCAAGAAGGTTTAAAATTGTTTGTTTTTGTGATAACAGATATTTTGAATAGTAATTCAGAAATTATTGCTTTAGGAGAAAGAGCAAGCATAATACCAAAAGCTTTTGGTAAAGAGCTAGAAAATGATAAAGCATTATTAGAAGGCGTTGTTTCAAGAAAAAAACAAATTTTGCCAAATATAGACAAAAATATTTAATAAAAAATAACCCTAAAATAAACTTTTTAGTTTTTTTAAGGGTTATTAATTTTTTTAAAAGTATTGAATATTTTAGTAATTAAATTTATAATAAATAAGTACAATTAATAAAAGAGGATATTATTGAGGAGTGATACAATGGCAGAAGAAAGGGTGAGGAGGCGATCATCACCAAAAAAGGAAACATTTATGCAAGGCGTAGTTACATTGATGTTTTCACAAGTTTTAATAAAATTACTAGGACTAGTATATACATTATATCTAACAAATAGAGAAGGGTTTGGCGACCAAGGAAATGGCATAGTTTCGGCAAGCTATCAAATTTATGCAATGCTACTTACAATTTCTTCAATAGGAGTTCCAAATGCAATATCAAAATTAGTTTCGGAAAGAATCGCTGTAGGTGATCACAGAGGGGCCTACAGAATCTTCAAAATCGCTTTTGCGACATTTGCAGTGATTGGCCTAGTAGGTAGCTTAATGTTATTTTTAGGAGCCCATACAATAGCATATTATTGGTTACAGATACCTGCTGCAGAGATGACTTTGGTTGCATTATCACCAGCGATATTTTTTGTGGCAATTTCATCAGTAATGAGAGGATATTTCAATGCAAGACAAAATATAAAAGCAACAGCAAGGTCACAGAGTATTGAGCAAATATTCAAAACTGCTCTTACAGTGATAATAGTAGAGATAGTAGCTATAATTTCAGGTGTTTCAACAGAATGGATGGCAGCAGGAGCAACACTTGCTACAACACTTGCTACATTTGCAGGTTTTGGCTATTTATATATGTACTTTAAAGTTCAAAGAAAAGAAATAGCAAGAGAGATAAAGCAAACAGTAAATTATAAATATGAAAGAGTAAAAACAATTATAAAGAAAATACTAATAGT
>CALXJQ010000040.1 GCA_944388665.1 uncultured Clostridia bacterium | reverse complement strand
AACTTTGGGGACGTTCCTTAAAGTTCAAAAAAATCATTAATAGTGTAGATCTTATGATAAATAATTTTGAACTTTAAGGAACGTCCCCAAAGTTCAGAAAGGTGTAGATTTTATGGATATTGCAACGATAATTCCAAAGAAGAATGTTTTTTATAATGAGCCAATGAGCAAGCATACGACTTTTAGAATAGGCGGGCCGGCAGAGTGCTTTGTTAAGGTTGAGACAAAGGATCAGCTTAAGGGAATTTTGAGGTATGCAAGTGAGAACAAGGTGCCTGCGACGGTGATTGGAAATGGCAGTAATTTGTTGGTGCTTGATGGGGGAATTCCAGGAATTACAGTGAAGGTTGCAATTGATGGATATGAGGTTAGACCAGATGACACTGTGGTAGTTGGAAGCGGATGTAAGTTGGGGCATTTGGCGAAAGTTTTTGCAGAGAATTCGCTTTCTGGTTTTGAGGAACTGTCAGGCATTCCTGGCACGATAGGTGGAGCTATTGTGATGAATGCTGGTGCATACCAAAAGGAGATTAAAGATGTTTTAAAGTGTGTAGAGGTGATGGATTGTCAAGGCAATGTAAGGGTTTTACAAAATGATGAGTTAAAGCTTGGTTATAGGAGTAGCATTTTTAAAGAAAATCAGGGCGCACACAGGGTTCAAGGTGTTATAACAGAAGCGGTGCTTGTTTTAACTAAAGGGAATGAGGCTGAAATCAGAGGCAGGATGCAAGAGCTTTTACAAAGTAGGAAGGATAAGCAGCCTTTGGAGTACCCAAGTGCAGGAAGTACTTTTAAGAGAGGGCAAGATTTTATAACTGCAAAGCTGATTGATGAAGCTGGATTGAAAGGCTACCATGTAGGCGATGCATATATTTCTGAAAAACACAGTGGCTTTATTGTGAACAAAGGGAACGCAACTGCAAAGGATGTTTTGCAGTTGGTTGAGTATGCAAAAGAGGAAGTGTATAAAAAGTTTAATAAAAAAATAGATTTGGAAATAGAAATTGTTGGTGAAAAGGAGTAACGTTATTCATGAAAGGTTTTTTGCAATGGTTTAAGTCAAGCAGTAAAATGAAAAGGTGGATGTTTTTGATTCTTATAGGAATTATTCTTGCATGCTATGGAATTGCCAAAATATTGGTTATGAGGGAAATTTCGTTTCAAGAAGTAGGCGGAGTTATAGCCGTATTTGTTTTGGGATTTATAGCAATTGTTTTAGGACTTGTTTTTATAAATAAAAGGACTCTTGAAATTTTGATAGAGTCTACAGATGACAGGATGGAGAATAGAAAAAATGTAAATTTAAAATCTTTAATTTTTAATAAAACTGTTTATGATAAAGGCCCTAATATTGTGGTAATAGGTGGAGGCACAGGTTTAAATACTGTTTTACAGGGATTGAAACAATATACGAATAATTTGACGGCAATTGTCACAATATCAGACTATGGAGAGGCGAAAAGCCTTTCAAGGCAGGCTTTGGGTGTTATGCCATTAGATGATGTAAAAGATAGTATAGTCGCACTTTCTGCGAAGGAAGGCCAAATAGGAAAGCTTTTTAATTACAAATTTGATAATGGCATATTAAAAGGATTTAATTTTTCTGATATCTATTTTGCTGCGATGAAAGAAATAAATGGAAATTTTGAGGATTCAGTAATTAAGTCAAATGAAGTAATAAATATGATTGGCAGGGTGCTACCAGTTACTTTAGATGAAATGAAAATAGTAGCAGAGCTAGCAAATGGCTATATTGTAGAAGAAAAATCTAGAATTCCAGAAGTGGTTTCAGATAAAATAACTAAAATAAATAGAATAACAATAAGTCCATCAAACTGCAAGCCTGCACCGGGAGTAATAGATGCTATAAAAAATGCAGATTGCATTATAATTGGGCCAGGAAGTTTATACACAAATGTTATACCAAATTTGTTAATTAATGGAGTTGCAAAGGCTATTAAGGAATCTGCAGCAATTAAAGTGTATATAAGCAATATTATGACTGAACCGGGACAAACTGATAACTATAGTGTTTCAGATCACTTGAATGCGATTATTGAGCATTGTGGCACAGGAATTGTTGACTACTGCATTTATGATACTGGTGAAATTGTGCCAGAGTTCATAAAAAAATATAATTTGGAAGGACAAGACTTGGTTGAACAGGACATTGATAAAGTTAAAGGTATTAAATTTTTACAAAGAAATTTATCTATGATTTCAGATGGTCATATACGCCATGATCCAGATTTGGTTGCACAATCAATAATAGAACTAATTTGCGATGACCTAAAATATCAGGATAAACAAAATGATCCTCAATATTTAATGCTAAATAACAAACTAAGGGAAGAAAAAAGAATAAATAAAGTTAAAAAATCAATGAAGAAAAAGAAAAAATCAGGCAATACGCATAGTAATAATAAAAGGCTAAAAAGTAAATTTAGTACTAAATATAAAGACAGGATAGAGTCAATTAGAGAATCAGATAAAAAATTGCAAGAAAAACAAAAGAAAATGGTGCAAAAAAGGAAAAAGACGCCTCAAGAGATACGAGAAGAGATGCTAAGAACTTTAAACGATAAAGATAAAAAAGTCGAAAAATAATATTTTGACTTAGAAAGGGTGGAAATAATATGGAATTTACAAATGAAAACCTAAATTTAGAAAATGGATTAACAAAAGAATGGCTAATAACAAATGGATTGGGTGGATATAGCTCATCGACTATAATTGGGGCAAATACTAGAAAATATCATGGCTTACTAATTGCACCTTTAACGCCACCTGCTAGAAGATATTTAATTTTATCAAAACTAGATGAAAGTATTGAAGTGCAGGGAAGAAAATATGATTTATATACTAATGTGTGCCAAAATTATATTTCAAATGGCTATAAATATTTAGTCTCATTTGAAAAAGACTATGTGCCAGTTTTTAAATATAAAATTGGCCAAGTTGAAATAATCAAAAAAGTATGCATGGAATATGGCAGAAATACTGTTGGTGTGTATTATAAAATTACTACAGGAAGGACAAAGGCAAAACTTACACTTGCACCTGTTGTAAACTTTAGAGATTTTCACACGATGAGTACAAATCACAACTTTGAATTAAGACAGACTATAAACAAAAATAAAGTAAAATTAGTAATTGATAATAACTCACAAACACCTGTATATATGCATATATCAGACGGAAAATATGTAGAACACCAAAATGACATATTTAGACAAATGTTTTACATAGAAGAACAAAAGCGTGGATTTTATCCAGAGGAAAATCATGTTGTCCCTGGTGTTTATGAAGTAGAAATACCTGCAAGGCAGGAAAAAGAAATTTCTTTTATATGTTCTTTAGAGGAAAATATAGAACAAAAAAACGCAAAAGATTTCATAATAGCTGAGGAAAAAAGAACAAAAGAATTGATAGAACAATCTAAATTAATAGAAAATGATAAAGATAGTAAAAAAACTAAGAAGCAACAAGAAAAAGACAAGTTAATAGAAGAAATGCTAATAGCAGCAGATAACTTTATTGCATTTAGGCCTAGCTTTGGATTGCATACAATAATTGCAGGGTATCCATGGTTCTTAGACTGGGGAAGAGATAGCTTAATTTCTTTTGAAGGGCTCACACTAATTACTAGAAGGTGGCAAATAGCCAAAGAAATTTTACAAACAATGGTAAGAGATATAAAATATGGATTAGTGCCAAATGGGTATTCTGGATATGATAATAGGCCATTATATAATAGCGTTGATGCTTCATTACTATTATTTGAAGAAATAGAAAAATATGTGGAATACACAGGTGATTACAAGTTCGTAAAAGATGAATTGTTTGAAAAATTGGAAGATGTAATAGACAGCTATTGCAGGGGAATAGATGTTGATGAAAACAATATTTATTTAGACAAGGATGGACTTATAGTTTCTGGAACAGCTGAAACGCAAAATACTTGGATGGATGCAAAATCAGATGGCATAGCATTTACTCCTCGAAATGGCAAGGCAGTAGAAATAAATGCTATGTGGTATAATGCAAACATGATAATGGAAAAATTGTGCAAAAAATTTAGAAAAATTCTAAAAGCAAAAAAATATAGAGAATTAGCTGAAAATTGCAAATCTGCATTTGAAAGTAAATTTTATAATCAAGAAAAAAAATGCTTATATGATGTGTTAGGAGACAGTAAAATAAGACCAAACCAGTTATTCGCACTTAGCCTTACATATCCTGTAATTGACCCTGCATCATCAGAGGCCGAAGATATTATGAAAACAGTTGAAAGCAAATTGCTAAATCCTTATGGCTTAAAAACTTTGGCAAAAGGAGAGCCAAATTATGTAGAAATTTATGAAGGAGATGGCAAAAAGCGTGACAGTAGCTATCATCAAGGTATTACTTGGCCATGGCTACTTGGACTATATTATAATGCTTTGAAAAAAATTGTAAAGGCTACAGGAAATGGCAAAGACAAGCTAGATGACTTTATAACAAAAACAACTAAAACCTTTAAAAAAGAAGTTGAAGAAAATGGCTGCATTGGAAGTATTGCAGAAATATATGATTCAGCTTTGCCACAATTGCCAAAGGGAGCAATAGCACAGGCATGGAGCGTGGCTGAAGTTTTTAGAATTATAATAGGAGGTTGAAAATGATAACAATTGAAAGCTTGGAGAAAAGCCTAAAAGCAGGAAATTTACAAAGTATATATCTTTTATATGGAGAAGAATTGTTTTTGTTAGAAAATTCTTTGAAAAGAATAAAAAAAATATTTACTGCAAGTGTAGGAGAATGCGTAAAAGGCATAAATTACATCTCAATTGATGAAAACAATTATGGTGAGATAATACAAGACATAGAAACTCCAAGCTTTGGTTATAGTCAAAAATTGATTATAGCCAGAAATACAGGACTTTTAAAAAAAGATGGAAAAAGAAAAAATGCTGATTTACAAAAAATTAGAGATAGATTAAATACATACATAAAAGAAAACATCAAACAAATTAAGGAAAGTGTAATTTTAGTATTTGTTGAAGATGATGTAGATGTTAAATTAGAATTATATAAAACATTAGAAGCTTCAGGCATTGTATGCAAATTTGACTATTTAAAGCCGTTTCAAATAGAAAAAAGAGTAGTTGCAATTTGCAAAAGTTATGGAGTACAGATAGATGGGCCAACTCTTAAGTATTTTATAGATTGTGTAGGCACTAATATGCAAGATGTAATAAATGAAATTCGAAAACTGATAGAATATGCTGGAAGTGGCGGAAAAATAGAAAAAAAAGACATAGATGCTTTAACAATAAGAAAGCTAGAAAGCATTATTTTTGACTTAACAGATAGTCTAGGAAAAAGAGATATTAAGACGGCACTAGAAGTTTTAAATAATCTTATATATAATCGCGAACCACTGCAAAAAATACTTGTAACATTATATAATCATTTCAAAAAAATATACTTTACACGAATTGCAGTAGAAAAAAATAAAGATATAATACAAAGCTTAAAATTAAAACCGAATCAAACATTTTTAGTAAATAAATATAAAATGCAAGCACGATATTTTAAAAAGAAAGAATTAGAAAGAATATTGCAAGACTTACGAGACCTAGATTACAATTCTAAAAATGGTTTAATTGATTTACAAATTGGACTTGAAACAATAATTTGCAATGCATAATAAAGTCAAAACTGGGAAAAAATAGTTCTGGGTGATTTTATTATGAAAAAATATGTTAAAAAAATTATTTTAATATTATTACTTCTAATGTCTGTCAGTGCAATAGTATTTGCAATCTATTCAGAAAAAAATGAAGTTGAAGCACTTTCTAAATATGGCTCAAGGGGGGAAGAAGTTAGGCAAATTCAAGACAAACTAAAAAGATGGGGATATTATAAAGGAAATGTAGATGGAATTTATGGCTCACAAACTCAAGAAGCGGTAAAATATTTCCAAAGAAAAAATGGTCTAACAGTAGATGGAATTGCGGGACCAAATACACTAAAAGCTATGGGCATATATAATAGCAGTAATTCAAGTTCTTCTGGATCTTCTTCATCAACTTCAAACTCTAGCAACTTAAATTTGTTGGCAAGACTTATATATGGCGAGGCACGAGGAGAATCTTATACTGGCAAAGTGGCAGTAGGTGCAGTTGTTATGAATAGAGTAAGACATAGTTCATTTCCAAATACTATTTCTGGGGTAATTTATCAAAGCGGAGCTTTTGATGCGGTAAGTGATGGCCAAATTAATTTAACACCTGATTCTGAAGCTAAAAAGGCAGCTCAAGATGCCATGAACGGGTGGGACCCAACTTATGGTGCAATTTACTATTTTAACCCAGCAACAGCAACAAATAAATGGATATGGTCAAGGCCAATGACAGTAACAATTGGAAAGCACAGATTTTGTAAATAGTCTCTTGACAAAGAAATGCCAAATTGATAATATTATAATATAATTTTACTAACGGAGGAAAAAATGATCTTATATCCAAATGCATACTTTAATAAAGTAGAAGACATAACAATAGATTTTTTACGTAAAAATAACATAAATGCACTAATTTTAGATGTGGATAATACATTGATAGATTACAATAAGGTTATGTCAAAAAGTGTCGAAAAATGGGCTAATATGTTGAAACAAAACGGATTTAAGCTATATCTTTTATCAAACACTAGTCACAAAGAAAAAGTTGAAGCAGTAGCCCAAAAATTAGGAGTAAGATATAGAAACTTAGCAAAAAAGCCATTCAAAACAGGCTTTTTTAAAGTGCAAAAAGATTTAAGCGAAAAAGCAGAAAATATAGCAGTAGTTGGAGACCAAATATTTACAGACATAATAGGTGGAAATAGAAGTAAAATGTTTACAATACTAGTTGAGCCAAGAGACAAAAAAGACTTCTGGTATACTGCATGGAAAAGGCCAATAGAAAAAGTAATAAAGAAAAAATATATGAAATATTTATAAAGCCTTAAGAAAGGAAATGAACAAAAAATGTATATAAATGATGTGCCAATTGCATACTATGTTATAGCTAGTTTAGTGGGCTTAGTAGTAGGGCAGTTTGTTGACTGGGCAAATAAGCGATTGCCAGAACGAAAAAAAGTGTTTTCAAGAGATATGATTTCTGAATATAAAATAAACTTTAGGCCAAACTATATTTTAATGTTACTCACAGCAGTTATTTATGTTACGCTAATATATGTTTATGGCATAAAAGAGACATTAATAGCAAATTTAGATTTGATAAAATATATGATATTAACGCCACTTTTACTATCAGTATTTGTAATAGACTATAGACTACAAATAATACCAAATAGACTGAACCTGACAATATTTGAAATAGGAATAATATTTGCATTTCTGTATGGATTATCAGATGTTGCAATAACAATCAATATGTTATTGGGAATGCTTGCTGGAGGTGGAATATTTGTATTAATAACACTAATAGGTGGAGCATTTTTTGGTAAAGAAGCAATGGGCTTTGGTGATGTGAAACTGATGTGTGGCTTAGGCTTGTTTTTTGGACTTTCAAATATAATAATAATAACATTAGTTTCATTTTTAATAGGAGCAATTTTAAGTATAATAATGTTGATAACAAGAATCAAAAAATCAAGCGAATACATACCATTTGGGCCATTTATAGTATTGGCCACTTTTATAAGTATATATGTACCTTTTGAGCAAATTAAAAATATTTTGTTTACTATTTTTACTTTAGGTATGTATAAAGGAGGTTAAAAATATGAATCCTAGATTGCAATGTCTAAGAAACAAAATGTCAAGTCTAAAACTACAAGGCATGATAATAACAAACCCTGTGAATATCAAATATTTAACAAATATCGATGCTGAAGGAATTTTATTATTAACAAGAAAAGACAATATATATATAACAGACAGCAGGTACATAGAGCATGTTCATAGCATATTAACTTTATTTGATGAAATTATAGTTTACGATTCTCATGATGTTTCAAAAGAAGACTATGAAAACTTCTTCATGTTTTGTGAAAATGTTGGCTTTGAGGAGTATGACATCACTTATGCAAAGTATAAGGAGTATATTCGCAAATATAAAATTAATAATTTTGTAGAGACAGAACGTATAATAGAAAAAGAAAGAATGATAAAAGATAAAGAAGAAATAATAAATATAGAAAAGGCTTGCGAGATAACAGACAACTGCTTTTCACATATATTGGAATATATCAAACCTGGAATGACAGAAAAGCAGATAGCTGATGAAATAGAAGAATACTACAAAACGAGAACAGATGGATTGTCTTTTGATACAATAGTTGCTTCAGGCGAAAACACATCAATGCCTCATGCAGTCCCTACAAATAGAAAAATTCAAGAAAAAGATATAATAACAATAGATATGGGTTGCAAAGTAAATGGATATTGTTCAGACATGACAAGAACATTTTTTGTTGGAGAAGTACCAGAAGAAGTAAAGCCAGTGTATGATTTGGTTTTAAAAAACCAGGTACAAACAGGAGAACAATATAAAGATGGAGCAAGCACCCGTTTACTTGCTAAAATGGTGGAAAGTGATTTCAGGTTGCATGGATATGATTTAATACATAGCTTAGGTCATGGCGTAGGACTAGAAATACATGAAGCACCATATATAAGCTTTAATCCAGATGCTCAGCTAAAAGAAAGCATGGTGGTTACAAATGAACCAGGAATTTATATTCCAGGAAAATTTGGAGTAAGAATAGAAGACACTTTGCAAATAACAAAATTTGGTTGCATAAGTTTAACCAAATCTGAGAAAAATTATATTATAATATAGTTATTGATTTTGTGGGAAATTTGTGGTAAAATAATAAGGTATGAAAAAATGAAAGGAGAATTTTTATGGCATCAGTATATTCAGCAGGAGATTTTAGAAATGGAACAACATTTGAAATGGAGGGAAATGTATTTAGAGTAGTAGAATTTCAACATGTAAAACCTGGAAAAGGTTCAGCATTTGTAAGAACAAAATTAAAAAATGTTATAACAGGTGCAACATTAGAAAAAACTTTCAACCCATCAGATAAATTCCCAGCAGCAGAGATAGAAAAGAAAGTAATGCAATATTTATATAAAGATGGCGGATTATACTACTTTATGGATAACGAAACTTATGAGCAAATTCCATTAAATGAAGAACAATTGGGAGATTGCTTAAAATATTTAAAGGAAAACATGGAAGTAACTATACTTTCATATAAAGGCAAAATATTTGCCGTAGAGCCACCAACATTTGTTGAGCTAGAAGTTACATATACAGAGCCTGGATTTAGTGGAAACACAACAACAACATCAGGAAAACCAGCTAAATTAGAAACAGGTTTGGAATTACAAGTACCTTTATTTGTAAACATTGGTGATAAAATAAAAATAGATACTAGAACTTGTGAGTATATGGAAAGATTATAATGAAAGGTGATAAAACAATATGGGTATGTTAAAAACTGAATACAAAAGTTTTTTAGATGATTTGGAAAAAAACATCAAAAATAAAGAAGACCTAGAATATATAAAGAAAAGATTTGCAAGTTTTGTAGATGTAATGCTTACGCAGATGGACTACATTATGGATTATAAAGAAGAAGAAATGAAAAAGCTTCAGCAAAATCAAAATGAAATTCAAACAAAAGTCGACAAAATGCAACAAATTTTGGACAATATTGAAAAAGATATATATTCTGATGATGGTTTTGACTTTGAAATAATTTGTCCATATTGTAATTATCAATTTATAATTGATGTTGACGAAGACAAAAAAGAAGTGGAATGTCCAGAATGTCATAACATAATAGAATTAGATTGGACAGGAAATGTTGATGATGATGGCGACAACTGCGGCGATTGTGATTCATGCCCAGGTTGTGGCGGAGATTTCCCTTACGATGATGACAGCGATGAAGATGATATGTAGTCAAGAGGATTGACATAGTTTCCATCAATTCTCATACCAATATGAAAATGTGGGCCGGGTTGTAGCACCATTTGTTGGGTTGCCATTGGCATCTTTATAAGGATTGCCAGGTACGCCATACACTATGTATGAACCAACAAGTGCTATAACTTGGCCTTGTTTTACGTTGTCGCCAACAGAGACCATGAAATTTGGGTCAACATGACAATAAGTGACCTTAAAATTAGCAAAAGAAAGAGTTATAGTATAACCACCTGCACCAAGAAACTGAGCAAATGTAATTTGACCATCACAAATAGCCACCAACTTTGTGCCAGTTGGCGCAGGAATATCACATCCATAATGAAAACTAGATGCTCCAGCAGTTGGGGCATTTCTTTTTCCAAAAGGCGAGCTTATTCTTGTGTAACCAGGTATTGGCCACACAAAGCCGTTTGCATTTGCTTGCAGAAATTCATTACCATAATATTCTGGCACAGTAAAATTACCTATACTAGAATTAGCAATAATTGGCGTGAAAAATATGCAAACTATTAAAATAATAATTACTAAAAAAATGGCTGCTTTAATAAGATAATTAGAAATAAAAATCAACTCCGATATAAATATAATATAATAGAATGAATGGCAGGGGTAGAAGGACTCGAACCCTCACAGGCGGTTTTGGAGACCGATGTGCTACCATTGACACTATACCCCTACTTGATTTGTAAAATATATCCCACGCTTACTATCTTAGCACAAAAACAAAATTTTATCAAGATTTTTTAACAAATTTTATTGACTTTTTTATCAATTGATAATACAATAAAACCTGAAAAACTATACATATAAGTAATTATACGTTTTGGAGGAATTAATATGGTAAAAACAATGGAAACTTTAGTATCACTTTGCAAAAACAGAGGTTACATATATCCAGGTTCTGAAATTTATGGAGGTTTAGCAAATACTTGGGACTATGGTCCTTTAGGAAGTGAGCTAAAAAACAATATTAAAGCAGCATGGAGAAAAAAATTTATACAAGAGCAACCTAACATAGTTGGCCTTGATGCTGCAATTTTAATGAACCCAGAAACATGGGTTGCTTCTGGCCACGTTGGAGGTTTCTCAGATCCACTAATAGACTGCAAAGAGTGCAAAACAAGACACAGAGCAGATAAATTAATAGAAGAGTGGGCCCATCAACATGGCAAAGACATGATTGCAGATGGAATGACAGATAAACAATTAATGGACTTCATCAATGAAAACAAAATTCCATGTCCAAACTGTGGTAAGTGCAACTTTACAAATATACGTAAATTCAACCTAATGTTTAAAACATTTCAAGGCGTTACAGAAGACTCAACTTCAGAAATCTATTTGAGACCTGAAACTGCCCAAGGAATTTTTGTCGATTTCAAAAATGTTCTACGTTCATCAAGAAAAAAACTTCCAATGGGAATTGCCCAAATAGGCAAAGCCTTTAGAAATGAGATAACACCTGGAAACTTTATCTTTAGAACACGTGAATTTGAACAAATGGAACTAGAATTTTTCTGCAAGCCAGGTACAGACCTAGAATGGCACAAATTCTGGAAAAACTATTGCGAAAACTGGCTATTAGACCTTGGAATCGATGCAGAAAATATACGTTTAAGAGACCACACTCCAGAAGAACTAGTATTCTACAGCAAAGCTACAACAGACATCGAATTCAACTTCCCATTTGGCTGGGGTGAACTATGGGGAATAGCAGATAGAACAGACTATGACCTAACACAACATATAAATCACTCAAAGCAAGACCTATCATACCAAGACCCAGAAACCAACGAAAAATATGTACCTTACGTAATAGAGCCATCACTAGGCGCAGACAGAGTATTGCTAGCATTCTTGTGCAATGCTTACTCAGAAGAAAAGGTAGACGAAAACGACACAAGAGTAGTCTTACATCTACACCCAGTTTTAGCTCCATATAAAGTAGCAGTACTTCCACTATCTAAAAAACTTACAGAACAAGCACAACAAGTTCATAGAAAACTATCAAAATACTTTATGTGCGATTATGACGAATCTGGAAGCATAGGAAAAAGATATAGAAGAGAAGACGAAATAGGCACGCCATATTGTGTCACAATAGACTTCGACACACCAAATGACGAAACTGTAACAATACGTGATAGAGATACAATGGAGCAAATACGCCTAAAAATAGAAGAAGTGCCTGCATGGGTACAAAAAAAATTAGAATATTAAATTGCCACTAGGGACGTAGCAAAATGGCAAAAAATTGCCACTGGGGACGTAGCAAAATGGCAAAAAATTACCACTGGGGACGTAGCAAAATGGTAAAAAAATTGTCACTGGGACGTAAACTATTTGGCAAAAAATTTTATGAAAAAGCTTTTCATTTTACGAAAAGCTTTTTTTTGATTTTCGTATATGAAAAAGCCACTTTCATAAAAAAAAATAACCCTCGAGGGTTAAAATAGTATACAATAAAGGTGGAAGGCGAAAAAAATCGAAATATGCCTAAGGAAGGGATGGTATAAAGTGTGAAAGATGATATTATAAAACTTTTAAAAGAAAATTTAGAAGGAGGTGAAGGGGAAAATGTAAAAGAAAACATTATAAGTAAAATTTACTATAATGAATTAGATACATTAGAAGAAGTACCAAAAAGTAATGAGTATAATGAAATTACAGAAAAGGTAAGAATAGCTGAAAGACGAGTATTTAAGGAAAAAAGTGAAGAGGCAATAAAACAATACATGGATTTAATTTACGAACGTGAAGGAATAGAAGCAGAAGAACAATTCAAATTGGGATTTAAACTTGCAGTGAGAATAATTATAGAATGTTTGAGATAGTATGTTTCGAGTTGGGGAATAAAAAATGAACTTTAAGGAACGTCCCTAAAGTTCAGAGTTTTTATTCATAAACTGTATAAGTTGTCGAATAATTGCTTTTTCTTTATCTGATAGGTTGTAATATCCAACTATAGCATCATCAACTTTAAAGTCTGCGGCATCAATGTAATCTTTTAGTACAAAAGATGGAG
>CALXJQ010000039.1 GCA_944388665.1 uncultured Clostridia bacterium | reverse complement strand
TTAAGTTCGTTCGACTTGCATGTCTTATGTGCGCCGCCAGCGTTTATCCTGAGCCAGGATCAAACTCTCTTGTTATTTAATTTACAATTTAAGTTTTTCTGGTTAAAATTTTTTTATTTTTGGTCATTTTTCTTTTTAGAAAAATTCCCGCCAGGTTTATCTCTAAAGGATTTTATTGTTTACTTTTCAATGTACTTTATGTCCCCTCTGTGTGGAACGATTTTTATTATACTATAGCTTGAGTTGTTTGTCAACACTTTTCGACAAAATATTTTATATTTTTTTATTTGTAAAAAATGGTAAAATAAAAAACTAGTAATTACTGCCAATTGCTTCTTTTTGTTCGATTTTATTACTAATTCTTTTGTTATCTTTTTTATTATTTTTTGTCTCTTGCTTAGTACTTTTTTATATTATCATTTTTGTTTTTAAAAGTCAAGAGAAATTTGAAAAATTTTTTAATTTTTTTTGTGAAACAATTTACCCTTTTTTAACCAAGCTGCTATTTACTGCTATAACACTTAAGTTCTAACATTAAGCTTCACAAAATCAGTGTAAAAAATATCATATTTGACCATTAACATAAAACGTGGTATAATATAAGTATGCTATAAGAAATAGCAAATATTTTTGAGGAGTGTGTCATGTATTATGACAAAAGAAAAATTCGTTAGTGTAGTGAAAAGTCGGCTTGGGGTTATAGTTTCCCCAAATAGTGTGACGGAATTACAAAACGGAGCGATATGTGGTCATGAGACAGTTCCTGTCATGATGTGCAGAACAACTCCTGCACATCGACTGATGGGCTTTGAAGACCCACGTGATGGAGTAATCCATCTCTTCCAAAGTTGACCACTCCAAAGGCTCGCCGCTTCTATAGGGCGAGCCTTTCCTTTTTATTAATAAATCCTTAATTAGTTTTATCTAAACATCTACACTGTGATAAAATGTGACAAAAAATTAAATGTCTACTAATATTAGATCATCTCCGATGCATTTTATGTTTTGCCATGGAATAACGATTTCGTTGTTAGATGAAAATATGTTTAATATTTTGTTACTTCCTGGAACTATTATAGAAGTTATTGTGCCTGTTTCTAAGTCTGCACAGACGTCTTGAACATAACCAAGTCTTTTTCCGTTTTTTATATTTACTACTTCTTTATGTTTAAAGTCTAGGCCTTTATCTTGCATTGTTTTCAACCCCTTTTATTTCAGATTTTATGTATGTAATCAATATTTAAAATATTCTTTATTATAATATATTCACATACTATATTTTTATTTCCATAAAAATAACACCAATTTTAAAGTTTTCTTTATTGTTTGGTGTTATTTTTTAATATTATTTATAAAATTTTTTTATATGATTTAGTGCGCTTTTTTCTAGTCGTGACACTTGCGCTTGTGAAATTCCTATTTCATTTGCCACTTCCATCTGTGTTCTTCCATCGAAGAATCTTTTTACTACTATCATTCTTTCTTTTTCGTTTAGTTTGTCTAATGCGCTTTCTATCGCCATTTTTTCGGTCCATGATTCATCTGTATTTTTGCTATCTTTTACTTGGTCCATTATATAAATGCTTTCTGTTCCATCGTTGTAAGCTGGCTCTTGCAATGATAATGGGTCTTGGATGGCATCAAAGCTGAAGGCTACTTCTTCTTTGGTTACCCCCAATTCTTTTGCAATTTCTTCTATTCTAGGTTCTTTTCCATGTTCTTTTGTGTATTTCTCTCTAAATTGTATTGATTTATATGCTAAATCTCTAACGCTTCTGCTTACTCGTATACTGTTGTTGTCTCTTAGGTATCTTTTTACTTCTCCAATTATCATTGGTACTGCATAAGTACTAAACTGGACATTTTGGCTTAAGTCGAAATTATCTATTGCTT
Source organism: uncultured Clostridia bacterium (assembly GCA_944388665.1). Classification (GTDB taxonomy): domain Bacteria; phylum Bacillota; class Clostridia; order TANB77; family CAG-508; genus CAG-269. The sequence goes on along the minus strand of CALXJQ010000039.1, from coordinate 11,135 downwards.
TAATTAGCCCAATGCACCCTACTTGAAATAAATCATCTGCCGCTTCTCCTCTACCGTAAAATCTTTGTATTACGCTTAATACTAATCTTAAGTTTCCTTTTATAAATGTATTTCTTGCTTCTTCATCTCCTGCTTTTATTTTTACGAATAGTTCTTCTTTTTCTTTTTTAGATAGTAGAGGCAATTTTGATGTATTCACACCACATAAGTCTACTTTATTATTTAGCAAAAGAAAAACCTCCTTTTAGAAATACTATATCAATAAATAGCCCAGATAAAATTAGTTGGCTATGAATCGTAACATTCTACTATTTTTAAGTATTTCCAAAATAAGGCTTTCTTATTCTTTTTTAACTAATTTTACTATTAATGTCTTTTCTCATTTTATGTATTATCTTTTTCTCCAATCTTGAAATATAACTTTGGGATATGCCGTAACTCATCAGCTACTTCTTTTTGAGTTTTTTCTTTTCCATTTTCAAAGCCAAATCTCATTTCCATTATTTCACGTTCTCTTTTATTTAATTTTAAAATTGATGCGCGTAATAGGCTTTTATCTACTTCATCTTCTAATTTACGTGAAGTTACATCTGCCTCAGTTCCTAATATGTCTGATAATAACAATTCATTACCATCGCCATCTTTATTTAGTGGCTCATCTATAGAAATTTCTCCTTTAATTTTACTGCTTTTTCGTAAATACATTAATATTTCGTTTTCTATGCATCTTGAGGCATAAGTTGCAAGTTTTATTTTTTTATCTGAATTAAATGTATTTACTGCTTTCATTAAGCCAATTGTTCCTATTGAGATAAGATCTTCTATTCCTATTCCTGTGTTTTCAAATTTTTTTGCTATATACACTACTAGTCTTAAGTTTCTTTCTACTAATGTTTGCCTTGCTTCTAAATTATTGTCGCTTGATAGCTGTTTTATTAGTTCCTGTTCTTCTTCTGGAGGTAATGGTGGCGGTAATGTCTGGCTTCCTGCTATATAAAATATTGGCAAATATTCAATTTCGTTTTTATCATTTATGTATTTTGCACAAATAGTGCTTATGTTGTTTATACTATTTTTTAATAATTCTATAATATTCATTGCTGTCCCTCTTTTCATAAATCAATTCCTGTTAGAGCTCTGTATTCTCCTTTTTTAGTAAGTGATTTGTCATATATACCTATTATTACATTTCGCTCTATTTGGTCTTTTCCATCTTGTTTTATTTTTACATACTCAGGTTTTATTCCCACTAACATCCCATTTTGTTTTCCTAAAGAGGAAAATGGAATTAATTTTAATTTAGAAATATATTCCTCTTTTATTTCCTCTGGAATTTTTTCAAAATCACCTCCTAATATTTCTTCTAAGTTATTTAATATTTGTTTTGGAATACAATCATATAAAAGTGTACGCTCTACAACTACAACTGGTGTGTTTGTAAATGGATCTTTTAACATATTTCCAGTGTCTAGCATTGCTGTTGTTTTTATTATTTTTCCATTTATTTTTATTTCTATATCGCATAATATATCTTTTTTTGTAATTTTTGTTTTTACTATTTTAAAGGCCATAATTATTATTGCAAACCCTATTATTGCTCCCAACATTACATTTTTTAATGGGTATGTTCCTAAAAATAGTCCATTTTTCATTATTATGTTTTGCGGTTTTACTATATATATTAGTGCGAATGCAGCTCCACCAAAAACGAATGATGTTAAATAAAATATTAATAGATTTTTTAATAAGATTTTCAATTTTTGTGGATTAAATGCAATGTATACCATAATTATTGATAGTAGAATCTTTAAAGTTATTCCAGAGTACATTTTTAGTATTTGTGAATATGATATTACGGTATAAATAGCTCCTAATAGACTAGATATAATTAACCTTATATGGCTGATTTTTTGTTTTAATACTACTCCCGTAGCTAAAAGAATTATATAGTTCATTATTAGGTTTTCTATTAAAACTACATCAACATATATTGTCACTGCATTCTCATTTCCTTTCATTCTATCAGTATTCCAAATATTATCATGTATTATTATTCTACTACGTCTTGCTTAAAAATACTGTCTTTTCTTATTGGCGAAAAAAAGAAATAATCGACAATTTTCGACTATTTCTTCAATATAAAATATTAAATATTTTATTCTTTATGAGTTTTTATTTCTATTTTTTCTTAAGAATGAAGGGATGTCTAAATCATTTGAAGAAGAACTGCTCTCTGAGCTTGATGGTATTGAATTTATTTTCTTCTCCCATGTTTTTGATGGTATGCTGTCTACGCCAATACTTGATATTGGTTCATTCTTTTCAAATCCTGTTGCAATAACTGTTATTTTTATTTCGTCTGTCATACTTGGATCTGTTACTGTACCAAATATAATGTTAGCTTCTGGATCAACACTACGTTGAACTAGTTCTGCAGCTGTGTTTACCTCATGTAATCCTAAGTCTTCTCCACCTGTTATGTTTATTATTACTCCTTTTGCTCCTTCTATTGATGTCTCTAATAATGGACTTTGTATTGCTTCTTTTGCTGCATCTTCTGCTCTATTTTCTCCTGAAGCTTTACCAACTCCCATGTGGGCCATTCCTTGGTTTAACATTATTGTTTTTACATCTGCAAAGTCTAAGTTTACAAGTCCTGGAATTGCAATTAAATCTGATATACCTTGTACACCTTGTCTTAAAATATCATCTGCCATTTTGAAAGCTTCTATTATTGATGTTTTTCTATCAATAATTTGTAGCAATTTGTCATTTGGTATTACCACTAATGTATCTACTTTTCCTTTTAAGCTTTCTATTCCACGTTCTGCTTGTGATAACCTCTTCTTTCCTTCAAATGTAAATGGTTTTGTCACAACACCAATTGTTAGGATTCCCATTTCTTTTGCTGTAGCTGCAACTACTGGTGCTGCTCCAGTTCCTGTTCCTCCTCCCATTCCAGCTGTAACAAATGCCATGTCTGCTCCTCTTAATACTTCTGCTATTTCAGATTTGCTTTCTTCTGCAGATTGAGCACCAATATCTGGATTAGCTCCTGCGCCTAAGCCTCTGGTTATTTTTTCTCCTATTTGAATTTTTGTATTTGCTTTTGATGTTTGTAGGGCTTGTCTATCTGTATTGACTGCTATAAAATCAACACCTTTTATTCCTGCATCTATCATTCTATTTACAGCATTATTTCCTGCGCCACCTACTCCTATAACTTTTATAGTAGCTGTTCCATCCATCATGGTAACATTATTATCATCATTGTAATCCATCATTTAGTTTTTCCTCCCTTATCCCTTATATATTTTTTAAAATTAATAACTTTTTCTTTTTTAATATTAAGAATAGAAAAATTCTTTGATTCTTTCTATTATTGTTTTGAAAATATTTTCATTATTTTGTGTATCAATATTGCTTGATACTGATTTTGCAAATGGCCTTGCTGCTATATACCTTACTAGGGCATAACTTGTCCTATATATTGGCTTTACTGTGCTAACTGCTCTGCCTGTAGATATTTTTACAGGTATATTTAGGTTAATTTTTCCTGCCACATCACTTTTGTTAATGTTTACTATTCCTTGTCCTGTTAATACTACATTGTTAATTTTAGGTTTAAGTCCTTGATTTGTTATGTCCTTATTTACAATTGAAAACATTTCTTCTATTCTAGCTTCAATTATTTCTATTAATTCAGAACTTTTAATTATTCTATTTTTATTGTTATCTTTTGATGTATTTAATATTATATCATTGTCATTGTCTATAAATGATTTTAATGCTAAGCCATATTGTCTTTTTAATTTATCTGCCTCTTCTTCAGAGATATTTAAAACTACTGCTATATCATTTGTGATATTATCTCCTCCGACTGGTATTGAATTTGTGTAAAGAAATGTTGATCCTTCAAATACGCCCATTTCTATGTTGCCTGCTCCTATGTCTAGTAGAAGTATATTGTCATGTAATTCATTTTTATCTAATACTAAATTTCTTTCTGCTAAAGTTATAGGTACTATTCCATCTACTTCCAAGCCTGCTTTTTTGAAAACTGTATTTATTTGTCTTACAAAATCTTTTTCTGCCAGGATTACTTGTGCACTTAATGTAAAACTAGAGCTTAATTTTCCTACTGGGTCTGAAACTACACTTCCATCTTCTAATACTATTTTGTCTGGAACTATATCTATTAATGTTTGACCTTCTGGTATTTCTATATCTTTAGCTTGCATTATTGCATTTTGTACATCCCTTACAGATATTCCTGAGTACTTGTCTTTTACTTCTTTTACTATACTATTTTGGACTATTGTAACATATTTTCCCTGGATAGTAACATAAGCAGAATTTATTTTCAATGCGGTTTCTTCTTCTGCATCTTTTATTGTTTTAGCTAGACTTAGGCTTATTTCTTCTTCATTTATTATTTTTCCTTTTTTTAGTCCACTACATTTATATGAGGTGTTACATATTATTTCTATTTGGCCAAAGTTGTTTACTTCACCAACTACTGTTGAAACCTTACTTGTGCCTATGTCAACGCCTACAATAATATCACCTATTGCCAAGTTAATTCCTCCATTTTTTAGTATATTTTTTCTAAAAGTATATATATTACATTTTTGGACAAATGTCAATAGAATCTGTTATATTTTTGTAATATTTTTGTAACACTATCGTAACAAAGTTGTTGTTAACAAATGTTCATACACTATATTAGATTTTCTAGTCAGCTGTAGGCTTTTCGTCTTTTACTGGTTCTTTTGCTTCTTTCACTTTTTCCTGTTTTTTCTGTTCAAATTTTTGTGACCATTTATCCAAATAATATCTCCTTATTATACCTAAATTTGTGAACATTCTTCCTACATATACTACTATTGCTGCAAGATAAATGTCTACATTTAATTTTTCCCCTAAAATTGTTAATAATATTGATAAAATTGCATTACCAAAAAAACCAGTTATAAATATTTTAAAGTCAAAATTTTTATTTATTACTGACCTAATACCTCCAAATACTGTATCTAATGCAGATATTATTGCTATTGCTAAATATGTTGAATATGTATATGGAATTATTGGAGCATTTATTCCTATTATTGCTCCTAGGACACACCCTATCAATATAGCTATAAATATAATCATAAATTTCACCCCTAATTTATTCTATATATTTTGTTTTTATTTCTCCATCATATCGTTTTATTTCTATTTTATTTGAATTTTCTATTATTACATCATGACCTGTTTTCTTTAAATCATCTATACAGCCGCCATTTCCCAATAAACCACTTTCAAGGTATGTTTGATCACCTATTGCTTTTATTGTGTATGGTGCTAAAATTCTTTCTCCATTTACTTTTATGTAAAAATTATCTGCATCGTCGAGGTTTATTGTAACTATATCACTCATGTTTATGATTCTTTGGTCATTTATGGAAATTGCTTCTGCCCCTGCTAATTTTAAAGAATTTACAATAATTAGTAGATTATCTGATGTGTATTTGCTATTCACATCTGTTCCTTCTTTTAATGTTATTGTTATTCCTGGCCCTTCTAAGTCAGTCTTTCCTAATAACATATTTGCTTGCTCTATTTCACTATCAACTAAAGCATTTGTTTCAGCATTTGATTGTTTGGTTTGATTGTACTCATCTATTTTTTTTACTGTTTCATCATATTGTTGACTAACTTCTTCATATTTTGACTTCCAATCAGCCAATTCTGTTTGAAGCTCTGATTCTCTCATTGTTTCTATTGATGTTATATCTGTTTCATTTACTACCTTAAATTGCATAAACATTACTAGAGCAAGTGCAAAACATGCAATTCCTATTGTAACTGTAATTGTAATTTTGCCTTTTTTTATTTTTATTTTTTTTGCAATTTTTCCTTTTTTATCTACTTTCTTTTCCATGCTATGCCTCCATTTAAAGTTAGTTTGCATTTTGTGCATATTTAAATGTTAATACCCCTGTATATTTTGGTATTGTTATATTATTTGATGTTTTTAGCTCTGCTCCAACGGTATAAGTTCTTAGAGTTGCTAAATATCCACCTGGCCTATCTAATGCAGACAATTGTTCTGGTAAACCTATTGCTTTTATTTCAAATGGAGCTCCCACTTTTTCTCCATTTATATCTATTATATTTCCACCGCAAATAATTCCTGTGGTAGGGACTATTCTTTGATCATTTATAGATATTGCTTCCGCTCCTGCATTTTTCAATTCATTAATTACACTTAGCACGTCCAAATCATGAACTAATAATTGACTTGGATTTAGTGAACTTGCAATATCTTTTTTGCTATCACTAAGTGTAACTATTACCCCTGGGCCTGTAACATCTGTCAACCCTAGCATTTTATTGTCTGCTTTTATTTCTTCTTCTTTTTCTGCTAATGCACTATCATTTTCTGTTGAACTTTTTCTTGCTTCCTCTAGTTCCTTTTCTGCATTTTCTAATTCTGCAAATTGGTTGTCGTATCTTTCTTTATATTTTAATACTTCTGCACGCAAATTGTTTACTTCGTAATTATTGCTTACAGCCGAATTAGAGCTACTTACTGTTTTCATTTGAATGACTATTCCTAGTGTTAATGCAAAACACATTATACCTAGGACTATGCTTATGGTCGCTTTTTTATTTTTCATTATGCTCCTCCTTTCGTTCTAGTTAGCATCTGGACATTTATATTATTTTTTCAAGAAATTTTTTGTCTAAAATAAGGCTTGAAATTATTATTCAAATCTCCATTTACAAAAATGTCGCCTTCATTTTCTTTCTCCTGTTCTAATATTGCAACAACATATAGCATTTTATTGCTTAAATTAGAGCTATCTCCTATATGTACTTTTTTACCTTCTGTTTCTAAGTCTAAAGTATATTCATTTTTTTTGCTAATGTCAATACTTTTGACCTCTCCCTCTAAATTGTTTTGTTTTACAGCATCCATAATTTTTATTACATCTTCTAGTTTTTCTAGGTCTGCGTCATTTAATCTATTGCCTGGCACTACTTGATCTTCTGCTGTTGAAATGCCATGAATTATTGGCAAATTTTTGCTATCATCTGATATTTCTAATATATATCCCTGCATGTCTATATAAGCATATTTTTCCATAAAATCCACACTATAAGTTGGAATTCTTTCTGTTATATTTATTGCCACTGTGCTTGGAATTTTTCTATTTATGCTTACACTTTCTATGTATGGATTTTCTTTTATATTATTAATTGTTTGTGATGAATTAAATCGAAATATGTTCTCGTCTTTTTTTAGCTGAGACAAGCTAATTACCGTATCTGTGCTTACTATATTATTTCCACTTACTTGAATGTTAGTTATGTTAAACATTGGCGAAGTTAGTGCAAATGCTACTCCACCAGATATTATTGCTATTAATAATATTATTTTTAGCACAAACTTTATCTTTTTTATTTTCTTTTTTCTTTTTATTTCTTGTTTTGTTAGTTTTTTTCTCGTTTCCTCTTCTTTTTTGAGTCTATTTTTATTTGTCATTCTAATTACAGTTTCATTTTCTTCATCGAACCTATCTTCGCTTTTGTATCCTAAATTTTTTTGCTTTATTCTCTTTTTTCTTTCTTTTTTCTTCTTTTTTGAATCTTCTAAATCATCTTGTCCATCATTCATATAATATAAATTTACATCATTATCTTTAGTATTAAACCTTTTTCCTCGCAATTTTTTGCCTCCCTTCTTACTTTTAAATTTTATACTAGAAAGGCGGACTTTCTATTTTAGACTTTAGTCCGCTATGCTTTTAAATTTTTTGCATTTTTATATCTATTCCCAAAGTTTTAAGTTTCTCATCTAATTTTTCATAACCTCGCAAGACATACTCTATATTTTCTACCGTCGTTGTTCCTTTTGCTGAAATGCCTGCAACAATTAATGCAGCTCCACCTCGCAAGTCTGTTGCTTTTACCTTTGCCCCATAAAGCCTCCTTACTCCTTTTATGATTGCAGATTTTCCCTCTACTGTTATCTTCGCTCCCATTCGTATTAATTCCTGTGTGTATTTATATCTATTTTCAAATATGTTTTCAACAATTATAGATGAACCTTTCGCTGTTGTTAGCATTGCTGCAAATATTGATTGCATATCTGTTGGGAAGCCTGGATATGGCATTGTTTTTATATCCACTGCTTTTAGCTTTTTTGGTCCTTGTAATTCTATTTGATTTTTAGAAGTTTTTATTTTGCATCCTGTTTCTTCTAGTTTATCTATAACAGAAATTATATGCTCTGGATTTGCATTTTCTAATATTATATTTCCGCTATTCATTGCTGCCATGCATAAAAATGTTCCTGCTTCAATTCTATCTGGCATTATATTGTAATTTACGTCTTTTAATTTTTTTACTCCTTCTATTTCAATTTTACTAGAACCTGCCCCTTGTATTTTTGCTCCCATTTTGTTCAAGAAATTCTGTAAGTCTATTATTTCTGGTTCTCTTGCTGCGTTTGTAATTACTGTAGTACCTTCTGCTAAGCAACTAGCAAGTATTGCATTTTCTGTTGCACCAACGCTTGGAAATTCGAAGTCAATTTTTTCCCCAATTATTTTATCACAAAAGCACTCTATTTTTCCATAGTTTTTGCTAATATTTATTCCTAATTTTTCAAATGCTTTTAAATGCAAATCAATTGGCCTTGGGCCAATGTCACATCCTCCTGGATATGAAAATGTTGCCCTTTTATACTTTCCCAAAAGCGCCCCAGCAATTATCACAGATGAGCGCATTTGGCTCATTAATTCTTCTGGAATTACATACTCTGTGATTTTACTAGTATCTATTATTATTTTATTGGCTTTTTTATTGATTTTTCCTCCTAATTTTTTTAAGATTTCAAACATCATTTGTGTATCATGTATATTTGGAACATTGTACAATGTTGTTATACCTTGATTTAATATTGTAGCAGCAATGATTGGAAGGGATGCATTTTTTGAGCCTGATACTTGTATGCATCCTTCTACTTTTTTTCCCCCTTTTATTATGTACTCTAACATTCTCTTTACCGCCTTTCACCTTTTTGCTATATATTATGTATTATTCACATAAAATGTGAAAGGCGTGTGATGTTGTTTTTTGTAAAAAAAATTGTTTTTACCATTTTTATTTGTATTTTTCTTAGTCTTCGCTAGAATTTAACTCTCTTATTTCTTTAGCATTTTTACCATTTTGCCGACGTCAGCAAAATGGTTATTTTTTATTATCTTTTAACATTTTAACCATTTTATCAAAGTCACTTTCTAATTGTTTCATTTCTCTATCTCGATATATTTCAAATTCTTTTTCAGCCTTTTCCATTGCTTCTTGATGAGATATTTTGCCGTTACCCTCAAGGAGTTTTCTCTTATTTTGTATTATTTGATTATCTAATTCATTTATCCAATCATTCATTGTCATTGCTCTTTGCTCTAATGCTTGAAGTTCTGCAAAATCTAAGAATTGTGAAACTAATAAATTCAATCTTTGTAATTCAATTTCTGAAAGATAATTTTTAGCAATTTTTACATCATCAACTGTTACATAATTACCTTTAAAATTAGTCATTCCAACAAATGGCTTTTCATTGTCCACTCGTTCATATATCAGTTCCGCTGCAGTATGCTCATGAACTGCAAAGTGAAGTTTGTTCTGGACTGTTGCAAAAAATTTTTTGGTTAAATCAGAACGTGGATCATAATCTATTGATGTAGCATATATGTCTGTAACTTGCTGATAGAAATTTCTTTCAGATGAACGAATATCTCTAATTCTTTGTAGTAATTCTCTAAAATATCTATTTCCACCTTGTTTTAATCTTTCATCGTCTATTGTGAATCCTTTTTGCATATATTCGTGAAGTCTTTGAGTTGCCCATATTCTAAATCTTGTTGCTACTTGTGATTGCACTCTATATCCTAATGCTATTATCATATCTAAATTATAATGGTCTATATTTCTTTTAACTTGTCTGTTTCCTTCATTTTGAACTAATAAGAATTTCTTATTAGTTGAATTTTTTTCTAATTCTCCATCTTTATAAATGTTTTTTATGTGCATTGAAATATTTTCTTGGGTCGTTTTATAAATTTCGGCAATTTGACTTTGCGTTAACCATATATCGTCATCAACAAGTATTACCGAAACTTTTGTAACACCATCTTCATCTTGATAAATTATTATATTATTTTCGTTTTTTTGCATTTTAATTCTCCATTCTATATTAATTCATTATTATTTTTATCATTTTCCATTGTTTCAATTGATATAATACTTATACCATAAATTTTAAAATTTTTCAATATTTTTGCGAAAATTTGTTCACTTTTTGTTGCTTAAACACGTATAATTATATTCTCTAATAATTTAAAAAAAGGAGAACCCTGAAATTTCAAAGTTCTCCCATTATATCTGCGCTCATAAACACATTAGATTTTCTATTTTCTCCTAAGAAAGCTTTTTATTTTATTTAAAATTCTCCTGAAAATATTTTCTTTATATTCTACAATTTGTATTTTTTCATTATTCGGCTTATTAAAATTTTCCTTTTGTCTATTTGTAAATACATCAGTACTATACATCTGCTGCTTTTTTAGTTCATTTTTCTGTCTTTCTTCATTCTGCATTCTTATAATTTTTGCTTTCTGTTCTGTTGTTGCTAGATAATCTCTAAATAGATTAAATAGTATTGCTTTTGTTTCTGGCAGCATTGGCTGGTCTTTTAATTGTAATTCATCATCCAGCTCATAATTATATTCTTTATTCATATTTGCTTCTATTGCTTCAATGACTTCAGGAGGAATCTTATCGTATTCGTCTTCATCTAAGTCTTGCAAAATTGTATATACTTCTGTATAAGCGTTTTTTCTATTATTCATCTCTTTTTAATCCTCCTTCTCTTTGTTTTTCTACCAACTCTTTTAATGCTTCATCTTCTTTGTCAGACATTTCTATATCTGTTAACGAACTAATTGAGGCTTCTGCTATTTCTTTTGATGTGCGTCGTTTTCTGTAATTATATTTCTCATTTAACTCTCTAATTATTTCCACTATTTGTCTATCTTCTTCATTTTTTATTTCTTCTATTGGCTTTCCTTCATATTTTT
>CALXJQ010000038.1 GCA_944388665.1 uncultured Clostridia bacterium | reverse complement strand
AAACTAGGGTTAAAAGTAAATGCAGAGAAAAGTAAAGTAACAAGACCAACCAAAACAAAATACTTAGGATTTAGCTTTTGGAAGTCAAAAAGTGGAAAGTGGAAACCAAAGCCACACCTAAAGTCATATCAAAAGTTGATAAGAAAACTAAAACAATTAACAGACAGAAGTTGGAGTATAAGTCTAGATAATAGAATAAAGAAAATAAACTACTTAATAAGAGGTTGGATAAATTACTTTAGAATAGCAAATATGAAAAGCAAAATAGTTGAAATTGATAAACATCTAAGAACAAGAATAAGAGTAATAATCTGGAAACAGTGGAAAAAGATAGGCAAAAGGCAAAAAGCACTAGAACAACTAGGAATAGAAACAGAATTAGCTCATAATATAGCTTGTTCTAGAAAAGGGTATCAATTAATTTGTAAGACGAACTGGCTGAAATTTGCGATTAATATAGAGAGGTTAAGAAAAAGAGGTCTAATATTTCTACTAAACCAATATACAAAAGTACATATTGAATGTACAAATTGAACCGCCATTTGCGAGAACCGCTTGAGTGGTGGTGTGAGAGGGGAGAAACACATTAAGTGTTATCCTCTACTCGATTATTCTTTAATCTCTTTTGCCAATTTATTAATTGCCTTTGTTTCAATTCTTGATACATAAGAACGTGATATTCCCATCATTTTAGCTATTTCATTTTGTGTTTTAGGTTTGTGTCCACCTAAACCATAACGTAGCTCCAAGATTTTTTTCTCTCTATCTTTTAATACATCTTTCATTTTTTCATACAAAAGTTTAACTTTCATCTTGATATCAACTTCATCTTCAATGTTCCTCTCATTGTTTTCAAGAACTTCCTGCAGTGTTACAACATTATCATCTTTATCTTTGCCAATAGGCTCATTTAAGTAAACTTCTGCGCCAAGCTTTTTCGTCGCACGCAAATGCATTAAAATTTCATTATCAATGCACCTTGACACATAAGTTGAAAGACGTGCTCCTTTTTTTACATCAAAGCTATTAATACCTTTTATTAAGCCAATTGTTCCAATTGAAATCAAATCTTCTTGGTCAACTTTAGCAGTGCTATATTTTTTAGCAACATGTGCCACTAATCTTAAGTTTCTTTCTATTAAAATGTTTCGTGCTTCATCATTGCCTTTCGCAAGCTGCTCTAAACAATTTTTTTCTTCTTCTGCAGAAAGGGGTTCAGGAAATAAATTACTGCCTTGAATATATCCGAACAACAAAAACTGCTGTTTTTAAAAACTCCAAAAAACCGATAAAACCGGTCATACAAAGTGCTCCAAGCATATTTGCACCTCCATTTTCTCACACTGAAATTATATGTGCAAAAAATGTAAAAGTGCCTGACCGATAAAAATTTGTTTTGTTCGCTAGACAAAAGATTAAAAATATACTATACTAAGTAGCATAGGAAATGAGAATAAACAGATGTGGTTCCCACTTTACATATAACAGAGGTCAACTCTGGGAAAGTGAGGTGGTGTTTATATAGGATTAATGATTTCAACAACCATAAACGTAGCCTTATTAGCAATTATATTTATACAGTGGGCAAATAAGGAATAAATAAAAACACATCTGTGATTTGAGCGTTATAGATGTGTTTTTACTCTATATCGTGGAAACCATATTTGTGGTTTCTCCATTTCCTATAACTATTATATCATATTCTTATAAAAAGTCAAACAATTTTCGAATATTATATATACTTCTAGCCAATAATTAAAATGAAAGGTAAGTGATAATAATGAAGATTACTGATATCAAAGAACTAGAAGAGCAAGCTAAAATAATCAGAAGAGGCATTATTGAGCAAGTTTATTGTGCGCAGTCAGGGCACCCAGGAGGTTCGCTTTCAATTGCAGACATTATGACCGTTCTTTATTTTAATGAATTAAATGTAAATCCACAAGATCCAAATTGGGAAGATAGAGATAGATTAGTGTTGTCTAAAGGGCATTGTGCGCCAGCTTTATATAGTGCTTTAGCATATAGAGGATTTTTCCCAGTGGAAGACTTAAAAACTTTTAGGAAAATTGGTAGTTATTTGCAAGGTCACCCAGATAAAAATAAGACGCCGGGAGTGGATATGACCACTGGTTCACTAGGTCAAGGATTGTCTTGCGCAAATGGAATGGCAATTGCAGGAAAGCTAAATAATAAAAACTATAGAGTTTATTGCATTTTAGGAGATGGAGAAATAGAAGAAGGTCAAGTATGGGAAGCGGCAATGGAGGCAAATAAATATAAATTGGACAATCTTTGTGTTATTGTAGACAACAATAATTTGCAAATAGATGGAACAATTGAAGAAGTAATGAGCCCATATCCAATAGATGAAAAGTTCAAAAGTTTTGGATTTCAAATAATAAAAATAGATGGACATAATATAGATGAGATTTTAAAAGCGTTCGAAGTAGCTAGAAATATAAAAGATAAGCCGGTTTGTATCATAGCTAAAACTATAAAAGGCAAGGGAGTTTCTTATATGGAAAATCAGGTTAGTTGGCACGGAAAAGCACCAAATGAGGAACAATATAAAATTGCGATGAAGGAGTTGAGTTAGTTATGAAAGATGAGAAAAAAGCAACTAGGCAAAGTTATGGAGAAGCTTTAGTAGAATTAGGTAAAGCAAATAAAGATGTAGTTGTATTTGATGCGGATGTAGCTGGAGCAACTAAAACAGAGCTATTTGCTAAAGAATTTCCAAATAGATTTTTTGATGTAGGAATAGCCGAAGCAAATATGATTTCAACAGCAGCAGGACTTGCAACTTGTGGGAAAATCCCATTCGTAAGTACATTTGCGGTGTTTGCAGCTGGTAGAGGATACGACCAAATACGTGCAAGTGTGTGCTACCCAAATATAAATGTAAAAATTTGTGCAACACATTCTGGAGTTACTGTTGGAGAAGATGGGGCAACACACCAGATGTTAGAAGATTTAAGTATGATGCGTACATTGCCTAATATGACTGTAATATCAGCCTCAGATGATGTGCAAACTAAATTTATGGTTAATGAAATTGCTAAAATAAAAGGGCCTGTTTATTTGAGATTAGCGCGTTTAAAAACAAATATTATTTATGAGGAAAATCAAAAATTTGAAATAGGTAAAGCATTTACTTTTGGAGAAGGAACAGATGGAACAGTTTTTGCAACTGGTGTAACGGTTGCAGAAGCTTTAAAGGCACAAGAAATACTAGGCAAAAATGGTATAAATATACGAGTTGTAGATATGCATACAATAAAGCCAATTGATAGAGAGACTATAATAAAATCTGCACAAGAAACAAAAAAATTGGTTTCAATAGAAGACCATAATATTATTGGTGGTTTAGGCTCAGCAATTGCAGAAGTGTTAACAGAAGAGTACCCTGTTAAATTAAAAAGGCTTGGCATAAAAGATAAATTTGGAATGTCTGGAAATGCAGAAGAACTTATGAAATATTACCACATAACTGCGGAAGATATAATCAATGAGTTCTAAAAGCTTAGAGTTACAGTGCATACACGAATTGTAAATTTTGTGTGAATTTTATGAAAACGAGAAAAACAAAGAAAAAGGGCGGAAATCATAAAAAAATCAATGATTTCTGTCATTTTTTTTGTGTAAACCCCTTGCAAAAAATATACTTTATTGTTATGATAGAAATGAATGTTATTAGATATAGGGGAGACAGGATATATGATTGAATTTAGAAAAGTAACGAAAACATATAGCACTGGTACAGTAGCCGTTAAAAATGCGAGTTTTGTCATAGAAAAAGGTGAATTTGCGTTTTTAGTTGGTTCATCTGGCAGTGGAAAATCAACACTTATAAAGCTAATCTTAAAAGAAGAAGAACCTACATCAGGTCACATAATAATCAATGGAAAAGACACAACATTTTTAAAACCTAATAGAATTCCATATTTAAGAAGAAGTATGGGAGTAGTATTCCAAGACTTTAGACTTTTACCAGACAAAACAGTTTATGACAATGTAGCTTATGCAATGTATATTGTAAGGGCAACACCAAGGCATATAAGAAGGCAAGTTCCAATGGTACTTTCATTAGTTGGATTAAGTGCAAAAGCGAAGATGTATCCAAATGAATTATCAGGAGGGGAGCAACAAAGAGTAGCATTAGCAAGAGCATTAGTAAATAATCCATCTATGTTGATAGCAGATGAGCCTACGGGAAATTTGGACCCAGACACTGCATGGGATATAATGAATTTGCTAAATGACATCAATATGAGAGGAACAACAGTAGTTGTAGCTACACATGCAAAGGATATTGTAGACAAAATGAAAAAAAGAGTAATTCATATACAAAAAGGCGAAATTGTAAAAGACGATAAAAAAGGTGGGTATGATTATGAAATATAACATATTTGGATATTTGATAGGAGAAGGATTTAGCAACGTATTAAAAAACAAAAAGTCTACAGGAGCTTCTTTAATGATTATGTGTGCTACCATGATAATTTTTGGTATATTCCTAATATTAAGCGAAAATATCAATAATTTTGTAGCGCAACTTGAGTCAGAGCAAGAAATACAAGTTTTTATAAATGATGATACAACGCAAGAACAAATAGATGAGCTTGGCGATAAAATAAGAAATCTTTCTGGTGTAGGAACTATAGAATTTGTCTCAAAAGATGAAGCATTCGAGCTAATGAAAGAAAGATTTGGAGACCACCAAAACTTATTGGAAGGGTATGATGACATATTTCCAGCATCTTATATCGTAAATTTAGCAGATTTGACAAAAAGCCAAGAAATACAAGATGAAATTAAACAGATGGATCATATTAAAGAAATTACAAGTTCAAATGACACTATAATAATTTTAATTAAACTAGCAAACGGAATAAAAATTGTAACAGGAATAATTTTAATATTGTTAATCATAATTTCAATTTTTATTATAGCAAATACAATAAAGTTAACTGTTCATGCAAGACGAAAAGAAATTTCTATAATGAAATATGTTGGAGCTACAAACAATTTCATAAGATGGCCATTTGTTGTAGAAGGTATGATTATAGGAATAATTGCAAGTGCAATATCTATAATAATAGTAGGAGTTGCGTATAACATTATAGCAGAAAAGCTAGTAAATGTTTCATTTATGAGAACTATAAATATGAATCTAGTGCCATTTGGTGACATGTTTAATTCAATAATCTTAGTATATATGCTATTAGGTATTGGCATTGGTGCAATAGGAAGCGTGATTTCTATGAGAAAATATTTGAAAGTATAAAGGAGAAAACATGCGTAAATATTTATGTATTGTTTTGATTTTAGTAGTATGCATTTTTAGTATATGTGGAAATTATGATGCAGTTTTTGCAGAAGAAGACACAAATGTAACAGATTTGCAAAATAGACAGCAAGAATTACAGAATCAGATAAATGATGCTACAGGAGAGCTAAATGATGTTCAAGATGAACTTTCAGCAAATTTGCAACAGGTTCAAAAATTGGATGAAAAAATAGCAAGTTCACAAAGCAGTTTAGATGGACTAAATAATAGAATTACAGAATTGCAGAGCACGATAGATGATGTAGAAGCTCAGCTAAAAGAGGCAGAAGATACTTATAATTCCAAAAGACAGCTCTTAGAAAAAAGGTTTGTTGCTATGTATGAAGCTGGCAAAACTAGATATTTAGATGTTTTACTTAGTTCAAGTGATATAACAGACTTCTTATCTAGCTATTATTTGATTACAGTGTTGACAGACTATGATAATCAATTGCTTCAGGATATGGAAGAAAGAAAAAATTCAATTGAAACTCAAAAAAAGCAATTAGATACAACTCAATCACAATTGGCAATTGTAAAAGAAAATCAAACAAGAACTGCAAGAATTTTAGAAAATACAAAATCAGTAAGAGAAAACTTCATATCAAGACTGTCAGACCAAGAAAAAGAAATTCAAGCGCAAATAGATGAATATAATAGGCAATTTGATGAAGTTAATGCAGAAATTCTAAAGTTAGCACAAGAAGGTCTAGCTACACAATATATAGGGGGCGTTTTAGAGTGGCCAGTACCAGGTTATACAAGAATAAGTTCAAAATATGGTATGAGAACTCATCCTATAACTGGAGTTTACAAGCTCCACACTGGAGTTGACATTGCTGCACCACTTGGAGCAGAATTCATAGCAGCAAATGATGGCATTGTAGTAAAGGCAAGTTATAATGGAGCTTATGGCAATATGGTAATGATAGACCATGGAGGTGGAGTTTCAACATTATATGCACATGGATCTGAAATATTAGTTAAGGTTGGCCAGACGGTAAAAAGAGGAGACCCAGTCCTAAAAGTTGGATCTACTGGATATTCGACAGGTCCACATGCACATTTTGAAGTTAGGCTAAATGGCAAGGTTACAGATCCAATGCCATATATAACGAATGGATTGGTACCAGACGCAAACAACATAGCTACAAATGAAGAATCACAAAACAATTAAAGCTAAAAATATTATAGTAAATGAAATAGGAGGAACTTATGAAAAAGGTTAAATTTATGGAAAAACTAGGAATTAAGCTTTTGGGGATATTTTTAATTGGAATAATTTTGTTACAAAGTAATATAGTTTTAGCAGAGTCTGAAACTGACAAATTAAAAAGCCAGCAAGATGAGACAAATAATCAAATACAGCAAAAAAAAGAAGAATTAAACAATATACAAGAAGAAAAATCCGATGTAATTAAACAAGTAGAAGATTTGACAAATCAAATTTCAAACTATCAGTCACAAATTGATGAATTAGATACTAAAATTACAGATTTGAATAATCAAATATCACAGGCTGAAGATAACCTTAATAAGGCACAAGAAGATTATACTCAAAAAGAAAATATCCTAAAAGAAAGATTAGTAGTTTCTTATGAGGCAGGAGAGACTTCATATTTGGATGTTTTACTATCATCAGATAGTTTGACGGATTTAATTTCTAGTTACTATATGATTTCTGTAATAACTGATAAGGATACAGAATTATTGCAAGAAATTCAAGAACAAAAACAACAAATAGAAACAGATAAGCAAAACCTAGAAAACAACAAGGCTGAACTTGCAAACTCAAAAGCAAGCAAAGAAAGCATGACAGCACAGCTTGAAACAGTAAAAAAAGAAAAAGATTCTTATGCTGCACAATTAAGTGAAGATGAAAAACAAACACAAGCAGAAATAGATCAATTACAGGCAGATAATGAGAAAATTTCAAAACAATTAGCAGAAGCAGAAGCAAGATATCAAAAACAATTAGAAGAATTAAAGAAAAAGCAAAGCTCAGGCAGCAGTAGTAGCAGTAGCAGTGCAGGAGGAAACTACGTTTCAGGAGGTAGTGGATATCTACAAAGGCCTGTAAAATCAGGCGTAATTACTACACAGATGTATTACTCAAGCGGAAGATATCACGGCGCGATAGATTATGGCGTACCAATAGGAACAACTGTATATGCAGCAGCAGATGGCGTAGTACTTAGTGCAACTCATTTAACAACAAGCTATGGAAACTACATAGTTATTCAACACGCAAATGGCCTTAGAACATGGTATGCACATGGCAATGGAGTATTCTACGTTTCACCGGGAGACACTGTATCAAAAGGTCAGCCAATAATGCAAAGTGGAAATTCAGGTAATTCAACAGGACCACACTTACATTTTGAAGTAAGAGTGCCACCATATAATTATAGCTATAGTGGAAACGACAGCAGAAGAGACCCTCGAAATTATATGTAAATTTTGCCACTGGGGACGTACCTTTTTGGCAAAAAATTGCAAAAGGAGAGATTTTCATAAATGGAAGAGAAGAAAAACAGAACTAAAGTGTATAAAATTATAATGCTAATTATTTTAGTAGCATTTGTAACATTTATAATTACATCAATAGGGATGTATCAATATTTGACAGGAGATGTAAGCTTATTATCAAACTCAAATTCTGAAGACATTGCTAGTACATTAGACAAATATCGAAATATTATTGATAAATATTATTTGGGAGACGTTGATGATGAAAAACTAAAAGAAGGTGCTATAAAGGGATATATTGAAGGCTTAGGTGATCCATATACAGAGTATATTTCAAAAGATGACATGGAAACTTATCTGGAAGATACATTGGGTAATTTCGTAGGTATCGGCATTTATATGGTAAAAGATGAAAATACAAATACTATAAAAGTGCTTGCGCCAATAGAAGGTAGCCCAGCCGAAAAGGCAGGAGTTTTGCCAGGAGATACAATTGTTTCTATTGATGGAACTCAATATTCAGGAGATCAAATGTCAGTTGCAGCAAATAAAATTAAGGGCGAAGAAGGCTCAACTGTTAAGTTACAAATTTTAAGAGACAATCAGACATTAGACTTTGAAATAAAAAGAGAAAATATTAAGGTTAATCCGGTAGATGGAAAAGTGCTAGAAAATAATATAGGCTATATTCAATTTTCATCTTTTGATGAAGGAACAGCAGAAGATTTTAAGGCAAAATATGAAGAATTGAAAAATCAAGGAATAAATTCACTTATTATTGATTTGCGAAATAATGGTGGAGGGATAGTTGATGAAGCTTTGCAAATTGCAAATTATATATTAGATAAAGATTCAGTGGTGTTATATGAAGTAGATAAAAACAATAAAGAAGATGTAAAGAAAACTACAGATGACCCAATAATAAATGTACCAATAATTCTTTTGACAAATGAGAATACTGCAAGTGCTTCTGAAATATTAGCAGGTGCTTTAAAAGACGCAGGCAAGGCCAAAATAGTAGGAACAAAGACTTATGGCAAAGGCGTAATACAGCAGGTAATGACACTAAAGGATGGGAGTGGACTAAAAATTACTACTGAAAAATATTTGACTCCAAACAGATCAGAGATAAACAAAATAGGAATAGAGCCAGATGAAAAAGTTGAATTACCAGATTCATTGAAAAATCAGTTAGTAATTGATGAAAAAGAAGATACCCAACTACAAAAAGCAATTGAAATGCTTAAGTAATATGAAAATTTGAGAGGAAAAGCTATGAATTTACCAAATAAATTAACAATATTTAGAATAATTTTGGTTCCGCTGATGGTAATAATACCATTTTTTGGAATCAAACAAGAATTTTTAGGAATACCAATAGAATATTTAATAATAGATATTATATTTATAATTGCATCTATAACAGACAAACTAGATGGATATTTAGCAAGAAAGAATAATCAAGTAACTACTTTTGGAAAATTCTTAGACCCATTGGCAGATAAGATTTTAGTATTAGCAGCAATGGTTATGTTGGTTGAAATGGGCAAATTACCTGCATGGATACCAATAATTGTTCTAGCAAGAGAATTCCTAGTATCAGGTTACAGATTAATTGCTGTAGAAAAGGCAGGCAAAGTTATAGCTGCATCAAAATGGGGAAAACTAAAAACAGTAACACAAATACTAGCAATTATATTAGCTTTTGTAGATTTGCATAAATTTGGCGAATGCTTTTCAGGTGTGCTACAAGGCGGAGACTTAATTCTAAACTTTATTGTTACAATATTAATGATAGTTCAAGTAATTGCAACAATTTTCTCAGGATTAGACTACATGAAAGGTGCTAAAGAATTAATGAAATAAAATTAATAAATAATATGAAAATTTCGTGAAAAACAAAGATTTGTCCTTGACAAATTTTTGTTTTTGCCGTAATATAGAAAATGCAAATTAAGAAAACTTAATCAAAATCGAGAGGAGAGATTACAATGGATGATAAAGAAGTAATATTAACGAAAGAAGGATATGAAAAACTAGAAAAAGAATTAAACTATAGAAAAACAGAAAAAAGAGCTGAAGTAGCTGATAGAATAAAAGTAGCACTAGGATTTGGAGATTTGTCAGAAAACTCAGAGTATGACGAAGCCAAAACAGCGCAAGCTGAAAATGAAAGTAAAATTGCTGAACTAGAAGAACAAATCAGGCATGCAAAAATTATCGATGAAAAAGATATTGACACTGAGACAGTTCAAGTAGGAAACAGAGTAAAAGTTTTAGACATGGAATTTGATGAAAAAGTAGAATATACTATAGTTGGCTCAACAGAAGTAAACTTAGCAGAAAACAAAATTTCCAATGAATCACCATTGGGAGCTGCACTATTGGGAGCTAAGAAAAATGAAATAGTTGAAGTTAATGCTCCAGGAGGAGTAATGAAATACAAAATTTTATCAATAAAAAAATAAAAAAAGTGAACTTTGGGGACGTTCCTTAAAGTTCACTTTTAAACAAATTAAATTTTCGTAGCGCTATCTAAAGCAAGTTTTATCATTTGATTTAAACCAGTTTCCCTTTGTTCAGCAGTTGCAACGTCCTTAATAAATTTGGAATCAACTACACTCATTAAGCAAGCTGCATTTTTATTAAAAAAATTAGCGTTATAAAATAGAGCAAAAGCTTCCATTTCACCTGAATAAGGGTCAAAATCTTTAGGCATTCTCTGTAAAAACTGCTGCAAATCAGGCATATAAGGGTCAAAGCAATCTAAACAAACAGTATCTCCCGCATAGATAGTCAAACTTTCGTCTTGAGCCGTTTTTTGTATTATTTCATTTAACTTTGAGCTAGAAAATTCAATATGACAATCATCGTTGTTAAAAGTCAAAGCATAATTACTTTCTGAGAAAACTCTTTTTGAGAGTACAACGTCAAACAACTTTAGCTCCGGCTTGTACGCGCCACAAGAGCCTATTCTAATTATATTTTCTACTTCATAAAATTTGTACAATTCATAACTATATATGCCCATACTTGGCATTCCCATACCTGAAGCCATTACAGTCAATTTAGTATTTCTGTAAAAACCGGTATATGTGAGCATTCCCCTAACATTATTGACCAGCTTGGCATCAGTCAAAAAATTTTCGGCAATATATTTTGCACGCAATGGATCACCTGGCATTATAACAGTTTTAGCGATTTCGCCTAATTTCGCTGAATTATGTGGTGTTGGCATATTTAAAATCCTCCTTTATTTATTTATTTTACATTATAACCTAATCATATAACAATAATGCAAATTGGTCAAATTTCCTAAAAATACTTGTATCTTTGGAGTAAAAATGGTAAACTAATAGTAAATTGAACTTTAGGGACGTTCCTTAAAGTTCAAAACGAAAAAATGTACACCAAAGGGGTGTACCCAGTTGCAAAATTGCCAAAAAGCTACATCCCTAGTGGCAAAAAATTGCCAAAAAGGTACGTCCCCAGTGGCAAAAAATTGCCATTTTGCTACGTCCATCGTGGCAAATTTTGCATGAAAGGAGAAAAGATGAATACGAAGTTTATTTTTGTGACAGGAGGAGTGGTTTCTGGCTTGGGTAAGGGAATTACTGCTGCGTCACTTCGGAAGACTATTGAAAAATAGAGGTTATAAGGTTACGATACAAAAGTTTGATCCGTATTTGAATGTGGATCCAGGTACGATGAATCCTTATGAACATGGAGAGGTTTTTGTTACTGATGATGGTGCCGAAACGGATTTAGATTTAGGGCATTATGAGAGGTTTATTGATGAGAATTTGACTAAAAATTCGAGTATAACTATGGGAAGAATTTATAAAGAGGTTATTGAGAAGGAAAGAAGAGGAGACTATTTAGGCAAGACAGTTCAGGTTATTCCACATGTTACGAACCAGATTAAGGAGAAAATTTATGGGTTTGAAAATACGGATACTGATATTGTGATAACAGAAATTGGAGGAACTGTAGGAGATATTGAGGGTCTTTCTATCATTGAGGCTATTAGACAAGTGGGATTGGAAAAAAATCCTGAAGATGTTTTATATATTCACGTTACGCTATTGCCTTATATTTCTGGCTCTAATGAGATAAAGTCAAAGCCAACGCAACATTCGGTTAAGGAGTTGCAAAGTTTGGGAATTAAGCCAGATATATTGGTTTGTAGGACAGAAATGGATATTCCAGATAATATAAAAGAAAAGTTGTCTTTATTTTGTAATGTTAGAAAAACAAGTGTAATACAAAATAAGACTGCAAGCTGCTTGTATGAGGTTCCTTTGATGTTAGAAAAGGAAGGCCTAGCAAGAGAAGTCTGCAATCACTTAAAACTTGATAATTATGTGCCAGATAATTCTAAATGGCAAGAGATGATTGACAATATTAAAAGCATTGATGATAAAAATGTGGTTAATATTGCAATAGTTGGCAAATATGTGAAATTGGAAGATTCATATATTTCTGTAATTGAAAGTTTGCATCATGCAGGATTTGCAAACAAAGTAAATGTTAAGGTACACTTAATTGATTCAGAAAAGATAACCAGAGACAATGTGGAAGAAAAATTAAAAGGAATTGACGGCGTTATTGTTCCTGGAGGCTTTGGAAACAGAGGAATAGAAGGAATGATTGAGACTATTAAATATGTAAGAGAAAATAAAATTCCATTTTTAGGAATTTGCCTAGGAATGCAAATGGCTGTAGTTGAGTTTGCAAGAGATGTGCTAAATTTAAAGGATGCAAATTCAACAGAATTTAATGAGAAAACTGAAAATCCTGTTATACATATAATGGAAGAACAAAAAAATGTGAAGAAAAAGGGAGGAACTATGCGTTTGGGAGCATATCCTTGCATTATTAAAAACGGAACATTAGCAAGCAAATTATATAAATCTGAGCAGATTTCTGAGAGACATAGACATCGTTTTGAATATAATAATGATTATAGGGAAAGACTAGAGCAAGCCGGCTTAGTAGTCTCTGGTACTTCACCAGATGGAAATTTGGTAGAAATGGTAGAGCTAAAAGACCATCCATATTTCATTGCGGGGCAATTCCATCCGGAGCTAAAATCAAGGCCTAATAGGCCAGCGCCACTATTTGTAGGATTAGTAGGGGCTTGTAAAAAAGATAAATAAATTTTTTTGTAAAATCTATTGACAAAAACGAAAAAAACACTTATAATCTATAATTGTCAGGAGCAATGCAGGTGTAGTTCAATGGTAGAACCTCAGCCTTCCAAGCTGATGACGTGGGTTCGATTCCCACTACCTGCTCCATAATCCTGACAGTTATAGTAAATTTAATTTAATAAATGCAGGTGTAGTTCAATGGTAGAACCTCAGCCTTCCAAGCTGATGACGTGAGTTCGATTCTCACTACCTGCTCCATAATAAATGATGTGTTAAAATAAAATTGCTATGTAAGGCAACTAGTTAGAAATAATTAGTTGCCAGTTTTTATATTTCATAAGAGTAAAATTTGCCACTAGGGACGTAGCTCCGTGACACATAATTGCCCAAAAGGAATGTCCCCAAAGTTCATTTGTTAAAAATATCAAAAATACCTAAATTTCAAAAAAATCAAGAATGAACTTTAAGGAACGTTCCTAAAGTTCAAGGTGTTTTTTTCCTCCGTCCCCAAAAACACCCCAAAACATCTTTTTATAAGAAGGTTTTGAGTTTTTCTACTGCATCTTCTTGCATATCTACATATTCTTGTACTAATTTGTGTACTCTATTATCAGTGCCTTTATGGTTCAATAGTTTTCTGCCTTCGATGATTCCCATGTTGATTCCTTGTAGTAATAGTTCGGCAATTTTAGAGCTACTTGTATCCATTAAGGTGTTCATTTCTACTCCAGACCAAGTCATCATTTTGTTCATGGCATTTGTTTCGTGTGGCTCGCTATGGCTATATTCTGGATAAATTTCGTGTATTCTGTTTGATATTGAAGAATATTTGTCATATTGTGTGTTTAGCTCGTCTCGCAAAGCGTCATCTTCAACTTTGTCTAAAATAAAATGTATGGCGTCTTTTCCCATACAAGCGCCTTTGTTTAGTTCGTCTAAAACGTTAACTTCATTGATATCTTCATTCATTGTAAATACCTCCATAAATATATTTTGAGTCGATTGATTAAATTTTATGCAAATAAATACAAATAAAATATAAATAAAACAGGGTAATTTCATAAAATATTACAAAATTGTAATATTTAAAGATATATGTTAAAATCTTAGTGGTGATAACAATG
>CALXJQ010000037.1 GCA_944388665.1 uncultured Clostridia bacterium | reverse complement strand
CCTAATATTCGATTGCATTTAGGACATTTTAATTTTTGTAAATATAAATATGTCAATGTTCTTTTATAACTTCTTGATTAATTATCTTCATTTTCTTACACCATCCTTTCGTTTGGATGATTTTAATATTGTTTTAGACAACAAAAAAATCAACCAGATTTTATTTTCTGATTGATTTTGTATCAACTCTGTTCTATTAGTTCGAACAGATACGTCATTGGTAGCGAAGATGTGATTCGAACACATGACCCTTCGGGTATGAACCGAATGCTCTAGCCAACTGAGCTACTTCGCCATATCAATAATAGTTGACGATATTAATTATACTTTGAGTTTTCCCGTTTGTCAAGAGGATTATACAAAATATTTAAAGGTATTTTCACAAAATAAATATTATGCGAAAAGCAGAAATTAAGATTTTTGTATATTATTTTGACAATTTCACAAAGAAAATGCACAAAAATATAAAAAAATGTTGTAAAATAACAACCGAAAATAAAGAGGTGATAAAATGATAGATAAAATCTGTACATTTTTAACCAATAGAATTAGAAAAGAAATGCCAGAAATTGATGATGAAAAAGCAGAGGTAATAAATTATGGCTTACAAAATATTGTTGGGGAAATACCAAAAATATTCTTAATGTTAATAATTGCATACATATTGGGAGTGTTTCCATTGGCATTATTTACATTTTTAGCGTTATTGCCATATAAAGGCTCATCAGGAGGCTTTCATTTAAAAACACATTTAGGCTGCATTATTATGACAAATTTATTTTACTGTGGAATTCCTTTTATTGCTCAATATATACACATTGTTCCAATGGTAAAATACATTATAATAGCAATTATTTGGATGTTTGGAATGGCTATGATTACATTATATGCACCAGCTGATACAGAAGATGTCCCAATACTGGCAAAAAAAGTAAGGAAAAAAAAGAAAATAGTAGCATACGTAACTTATACTTTGGGATTGCTAGCAGCAGCTGTAATACAAAATGATACGATTTCAAATATATTAATAATTGCAAATTTTGTACAAACTTTAACAATAACTAAATTAGCATATAGATTAACTAACAACAAGTATGGTTATGAAGTATATGGAAATGCTTCAGCACAAAATGTTTAAAATCTTAATACAAAATATAAGCCGGTAATATTTTGTATTAATAAAAAATTTAAGCACAAAGGGGGATTTAGTATGTTAAAATTTCTAGCAAAAGCTGCAGAAAAGTATGCAAAAGCAACTAACACAGCATGTGGAATACTAGTTGTTTTTCATCAACCTAAAATGCCAGCTTGTATGATCAAAAAAGAAGAAGAAAAAAACAAATAATATAAGTATTGGTAAAGATAGAATAGAAAAATGTTTTTACCAATACTTATAACCTAAAAGTACATTATACAATCCTAAAAGAGAAAGAAAACGGAATAACCTTAAAAATTATTCCGTTTTTTATTTTTAATTATATCATTATTTTAATAATAAATTTCTATTTGTTGTGTAAAATATTTATCTGACTTTGTAGTAAATAAATTTATGTTGCTGTTTTTCTTAACAATTTTTCTAACTTCCCACAAGCCAAGCCCAGTATGATTCTTTTTACCAGAAAAGCCTTTTTCAAATATTTTTTCAGTATCAACATCTTTATCTTGGTAAGTGTTTTCAACAATTACAATTTGACGATGATTTTGAGGCTCATCTCTAAATGTTAAATTAATAATTTTATCATCACATTCTGAGCTAGCATCAATGGCATTATCAATTAAAATACCTAAAATTCTAGCAAATTCATAAATTTTCATATTTAGTTTAGATAAATCTAATAAAAATGAGATGTTCACTTTGATGTTTTTAGAATCTGCTTCATAATATTTTGTGGTTAATAAATTGTAAATTCCATTATTGTTTACTACATCAGGATTCAAAATGTATAAATTATTTACTCGCTCACAGTCATCTTCTAGTTGGCTGTAATAGCTTTTAAGTCCTTCCATATCATTAGTTTGAACATATCCGCCAATTGTAGTTACAATATTGTCAAAGTCATGCTTGAAGCCTCTAACATTATCATGAAGAATTCGTAAAGTATTGTTATATTCTTCTACACTTTGTAATTTCTTAGAAGTTTGAACCAAGTTAATCATACTATTTAGGCTGTATATACTTAAGCCAAAATATAAAAGCAAAGATATGAAGCTTAAAAAAGTAAACAATAGCGGAAGTCTATCTACATAGTAAAAGGCAAGCAATGATTGTATAATTATTGTTATAATGCCAAAAATTATGTTGCTTACAATTATGTATTTACTTTTATTATCAAGATCCTCAGTGAAATTGATTTTAAGCTTCTGATGTTTAATTATTAAAATTATTATAAATGCAATAAAGTATAAAATAAGCATATATATTAATCTATAGATAGGTGTTGATTGTAATTGCTCTGAATTTATATTCATAAGAGTAATATAGGGATTTAATATTAGAGCGCCAATGATGTTAAGTATTATGCCAGAGAGTATTATACAAAGACTACTTTTGATAAAAGAAGTCTTAAACAATAGAACTGATAAAAATATCATAATTAAATAGTTAATTAATATGTTAATTGGAGATGAAAATAATAGCATTGATAATATACTAGCAATTGAAGTTATAAGGATATATGCTACTTTATGTTTTAAGTCAATTTTAATTCCTAAAATATATATAAATAGGCTCATTATTAGGTAACTTTCAAAGAAAATACCTAAAGATACAAATACATTAGTTAAAATTTCATTAGATTCAGTTATACTTTTCCAAATTTCATTTAATATTTCCATTTTTCTTCAAAACCTCCATAAAATCTTTTTTAAACTTAGGACCGACGGAACAAGTATGCCCGTCCTTAAAAGTAATAATACCTGATACTGGCTCAACATCTTTTATTTGGTTAATATTTGCAATATACGATTTATGGCATCTCACATAAGATTTTGGCAACCTATTTTCAAACTTGGCAAACGAGCTGTACGTCTCGTAATCACGAGAATTGGTATGAAATACTAACTTCATACCATCTCTTTTAATATATTGAATTTCATCTTCATCTACTACAGTGTTTTTATTATCAATCCTTAAATACTTTTTAGACAAGCCATTGACATCGTCAACAAGCCTTATTATAGTTTCCTCTAGTCTATCGTAAGTAATAGGTTTGGCTAAATAGTCAAAAGTCTTATATTTATAAGCTACCATTGCATATTCTAGGTGAGCTGTAGTAAAAATGATATATATATTTCTTCTTATTTTCCTAACTTCTTCTGCTAATTTTAAACCATTTTGACTAGACTTTAAATTAATATCTAATAATAAAGCTGTAACAGGGTTGTTATTAATATATTCTAAAATTTTGTCTGGGTCGTCAGATTTAAAACAAACAGAAGCCTCAAAATTGTTTTTTGTGAATATTGATTCAAGCATCTTTTCTAACTTATTTAATATGTTTAGGTTGTCGTCACAAATCACAAAGTTTAACATATATCAATCTCCTTTTCCATATAAATGTTAATAGAAGATAAAAAACAAATTACCTTATTTTTCCAAATATATAAACAATATAATCTAAAAAATTTACGTTGTCAATAGGAAAAATGCAAAAAAAGTCGATTGTATAATGCTATTAGTATCAATAAAAAATAAAAGTAATAATGTCATGCTTAAATCCAATGCTTGAAGATGAAGAGTTAGAAAAAATGACTGATACCGAAGTTATTTTTTTGCCTCTTGCCTCATAATATTAAACGAAAAGAGGTAATGCTATGAAATATACAAAGGCGAGAAGATATTTAAACACTATTTTAGTATTAGTGATAACAATTTTTTCATTGAGTTTAGTTTTGTTAAATGAAGATGATAATTTGGTACAAACATTTTCTGCCAATCAAAAAGTTGGGTGGGGAGTGAAGCAAAACAAAAATCATGAGCAACCTGATGTTGGTGCAGAAAATAAAAAAGTGCTAGAAGAGAATAATGGAATTTGCTTGGGCAGTAAGGATAGCAAAAATATATATTTGACTTTCGATGAAGGCTATGAGGCTGGTTATACGCCTCAAATTTTAGAAACTTTAAAAGAAAATAATGTAAAAGCAACTTTTTTTGTTACTGCGCACTATGTTAATAGTCAGCCTGATCTGATAAAACAGATGATTGATGAGGGACATATAGTAGGAAATCATACTGTTAATCATAAAAGTATGCCAGACTTAACAGAGGAGCAAATACGTAAAGAAGTAATGGATTTACATCAGTCAGTATATGAAAAGTTTAATTATGAGATGAAGTATCTTAGACCCCCTAAGGGAGAGTTTAGTGTTGAAAGCTTAAAAGCTACAAGCAAGTTAGGGTATAAGACAGTGATGTGGTCATTTGCATATCAAGACTGGGATGAAAATAATCAGCCAGATGAGAGCAAGGCAAAAGAAAAAATTTTGAATAACTTGCACAATGGAGAAATTATGCTACTGCATGGAAATTCTAAGACTAATACACATATATTAGACAGCATCATTAAAGAAGTGAGAAATATGGGGTATGAATTTAAGTCATTAGATGAATTTGAATGAAGGAGAGAATTGCAGTGAAAAAGAAAAATAGAGCAAGCAAAATTGATAGGCTATTGGATTTGCCGAAAGAGGTGTATTCTAATGAACCTAAAATCATAATTACAGGTTTTGACGAAATGATAATAGAAAATTTTAAGGGGATTTTGGAATATGAGGAGTTTATCGTAAGAATAAATACATATATTGGAATAATAAATATAAATGGCTACAATCTTAATTTAGAAAATATGACTAATGATGATATTAAAGTAACGGGGAAAATAGAAAGCTTTGATTTAGAGCGAACTATTGATGAAGGAGAAAATGGATGATAATAAAAATACTTTTGAGCTATTTGTTCGGATATTTGGTAGTAAAAATAGATGGATATTATATTGAAAGGTTTATAAATTTATGTAGAGGACAAAAAATAGCACTTTGGAATTTAAAAAGAAAGGGAGAAATTAGTTTAACATTTAAAGTAGCAAAAGATGATTTTAAAAGTATCTGTAAGATAGCAAAAAAATTGAAATGCAAAGTAAAAATAAAAAACAAAAAAGGATTGCCATTTTTTGTACATAAATATAAGAAAAGAAAAATCTTTCTACTATTATTAATAGTAATGTTATTTCTTATTATATTTTCTTCTAATTTTGTTTGGAATATAGAAATAGTAGAAGAAAATGGAAACCAATTGGAAAATATTCAGCAAGATGTTGAAGAAGCGGGGCTAAAAATAGGAGAATGGAAAAGTAAGGTAGATACTAAAGAAATAATAAATAAAGTTAGACTAAAGCGTGACGACATTGCATGGATGGGGATTGAGCTTAAAGGGACTAATGCGGTAGTAAAAATTGTAAAAGCTAATGAAAAACCAGAAATTATAGATGAGGACGAATATTGTAACATTGTAGCCGATAAAGCAGGAGTTATAACGAAAATAAATGCACAAACAGGTACTGCAAATGTAAAGGTAGGAGATACTGTAAATGTAGGAGATGTATTAATAAATGGATGGATGGAAGGAAAATATACAGGCATAAGGTATGTACATAGCAAAGGAGAAATTCAGGCTAAAGTGTGGTATACTGAATATAAAAACGTAAGCTGTAATACTACGGAAAGACAGGAAACAGGAAATACGGAAGAAAAATATGCAATAAAAATAAATAATTTTAAAATAAATTTTTATAAAAGGCTTTCAAATTTTGAAATTTATGATACAATAGAAAACGAAGAAAAATTCAAACTATTTTCAAATTTTTATTTACCAGTTTCATTAATTAAAATAACAAACAAAGAAATAAAGCAAACACAAAAACACTACACCATAGAAGAAGCAAAAAGCCTAGGGATACAAGAGTTAGAAGAAAAATTAGATCAGCAAATAGCAGACAAAAATGCAATAACAAATAAAACGGTAAATACATATCAAAAAGGGGATAGTATAGACATTTACGTTACGTATGAAGTTTTAGAAAATATAGGGACGAATGAAAAAATTGTATTTTGAAGGGATGATGAAAACTATGGAAGAAAAAAGCCTTAGAATAACAGGAGCTGACACAACTTTTTTTAATAAAATAACTAAAACATTGACAAAAATATTAATGCCTACTAAAATAGGTATAAATGGAATGCTAGTTTCAATGAAAAGAAACAATTTAATAAAAGCATTTGTAAATTTTACAGCAGAAAATGAAAATTATAATAAAGAAGATCTTGAAAAGAAATTCGATACGGCATATCAAAATTACTTAGAAGCATTAGACAAATATGTAATGGACTCAATTTACAAAAAAGTAAAAAATAACTCTGCGTCAGAATTCGAAAAAAATGCACTATCAAAATATTATGATGTAATAAGACTAAAAGAGAATGAATATATTGAATATAAATATAGAAAGCAAAAATATTTAATAGAGCTTGATTATGAAGGCTTAAAAGTAAGTGCGAAAGAAAAACTGTTAGAAAAATACAACAAATTTTATGTTTATAAAATGGATTCGCTATATAAATCAATTTTGAAAAACTATTCAATAAAAGTAGCAGATACAACAAACATGTACGATTCTAGTAAAGAGTGGATATATACGAAAATATTCTATACATTAGAAGAATATATACAAAATGTATTATCATTAAAAATAGAAATGAATAGCGATGATAGCTTAAAAGACATCATGTCTGATTATGATAAATACCAAAGCTACACTGTAGGCAAGTTAGACCAAAAAGATAATATTGAAAAAAATATGATTTTATTAGGTTTAAGTAGAAAACTGTTTACACATAGTTTACCTTTAATAGTGGCAGAGCAATGCTATCAAAAATTATTAAAAGATGCAAGAATGTTAGTGCAAGACACTAAAATTGCTTCAAAACGTGAAAGTGCTTATTCAATGCTAATGAATTTGATAGAAGACTATAATGTAAAGCTATTATCAACAAAAGTTTATTGGAATTCACCAAAAGAAAGGGAAGAATATAAAAAATTCTGGAATAAATATAAAGCAATAAGCAAAATAAAAGAAACAGATTTCATAGAATATGTAAAGCAAAAGGAAATATTGTTCATTAGAAATGATATGAAAAACTTAAACAGTGGAAAAACAGATTACTCAAAAATAATGAAATATTATAAAAGAAAATTAATTGATTATGGCGCAATGAGAGAGCTTAAAAATAGCTATAAATCAGAAGGAAAATATATAAAAATGAAAAAAGCGGCATAGTAAAAAGAACTGAGAGGAAAGTAAAATGTATGAAATAATCTATAAAGATGTAGAAATAAATCCAAAGTATGATGAGGTAATAAAAAGGGTAATAGAGCAGTGTTATAAAGAAGAAAACATCGAAGACTCAAAGTTAATTATAACTATTACATTAACCAATTCAGAAAATATAAAAAAGATAAATAAACAATATAGAAATATCGATAGGCCAACAGATGTGCTTTCTTTTCCTATGTTTGAAAAAGAGGAATTAAAAAGTAAAATTGCAGCAAAAGACTATAAACATGAAGATGTTTTAGGTGATATAGTAATTTCTTTAGAAAAAGTCAAAGAGCAAGCTGAAGAGTATGGGCATAGCTTTGAAAGAGAGTTAAGCTATATGATTGTACATGGCTTCTACCACTTGATGGGATATGACCATATAGAAGAAGCGGACAAAGTAGAAATGAGAGCAAAAGAAGAAGCTGTTTTAGAAAAATTAAATATAAAAAGATAGTATATTGTGAAAAAGGGGGAGCATGAAGAGAGGAGAAAATATGAGAGAAGAACTGGGAGGAGTAAAGGTCCTAATTATAATATTAGTAATATTAATTATTGTAGCTGGGGCCGTGTTAGCATATAGAATTCAAAAAGATAAGCAAAATTCACAATCACAGATTATAGAAAATAATAATAGTATATTACTTCAAAGCGAACAAGAAAAATCGGTACAAATATACAAAGGTAATGATAGGCCAATCGCTGTAATGATAGACAATCACAGTGATGCATGGCCACAGGCAGGCTTGCAAGATGCTTATATGGTATATGAAATTATTGTTGAAGGTGGAGAAACAAGACTAATGGCGTTGTTTAAGGGCGTAGATGTTGATAAAATCGGACCTGTGCGTAGCGCAAGGCACTATTTCCTTGATTATGCTATGGAAAATGATGCTATTTATGTGCACTTTGGTCAAAGCCCACAAGCTGCTAGCGACATCAAAAGATACAGTATAAGTGACATAAACGGAATAGAAGAAGATGGTACTACATTTTGGAGAGTAAGCGATAAGGCTGTGCCACATAATGCGGTAACAAGCACAGAAAAAATTTTAGAGTCAGCAAAAAGCAAAAGCTATAGAACTACATCAACAGAAGAAAGTGTATTACACTATGTTACAGATGAAGTAGATCTGGAAAATGGCCAAACAGCTGATGTAGTAACAATTCCGCATTCAGACCTTCAAACTGTAAAATATGTTTATGACAAAGAAAATAAAGTTTATACAAGATATGCAAGAGGAGAAGAGCAAACTGATTGGACTACAAAAGAGCCAATTACAACTAAAAATATAATAATAACTTTTTGCGATAATTATACTCTAAAAGATACAGAAAATAAAGGAAGGCAAGGCTTAAAAAATATAGGAACATTTGATGGATATTATATTACAGATGGAAAGGCAATAAAAATTACATGTACCAAAAGCAGCAGAGATAGCCAAACTGTTTATGAAGACGAAAATGGCAACGAAATACAAGTAAATGATGGAAACACCTTCGTAAATATATGCCCTACAGACAGTGAAGTGACCATCGAAGCAGATGCAGAGAATGTTGGGAACACTTAAAAACAGATAATGTTTAATAATTATGGAAAGGATGTAGTAAAAATGAATGTATATGACACAGCAAATAGATTAGCACAGGAGATAAAACAATCAGAAGAGTATAACAATTATAAAATGGCAAAAGAAACATTAAACTTAAACTCAGAGTTAAAAAACAAAATTACAGAATTTGAAAAAAAGAGATATGAAACACAATTAGAGGCTATGCAAACCGGTAAAAATAACCAAGAAAAGTTAAAAGAAATGCAAGATTTATATGCCGAGTTAATCCACAATGATATAGCGCAAAAATATTTTGATGCAGAAATGAAGTTCAATGTAATAATTGCAGATGTAAACAAAATAATTGGCGAGGCAATTCAAGATGTATTAAAATAGCTTAAAGGGGGGCAGTAAGCAAAAATGTCTTTTGTTATTATCATAATAATTCTAATTGCATTTATGCTTATATTAAAATTTATCTATGATTACGACTTGAAAAAGGTAAAGCAAGCTGTAGAAAACAAAGAACTAGATGAACTTGTAAAAAAATATCCAAGCAATAAAGAAATATGCAAGTGGTATCTAAAAAAACTAAAAAACGAAAAAGTAAAAATTGAAGAAGACCCCAAAGCAACTGCTAGCCTTTACATAGCCATTACAAACAAAATAATAATAGCCAATATATCAGAAAACTATGCTAGAATACAAACATTGGCACATGAATGCCTACATTCAATTCAAAGCAGAACAATGTTAATATTCAATTTCATATTTTCTAATTTATATATAGCATACTTCATCATAATTTGCATATTGCAAATCTTAGGGCTATTACCTGAAAAGCTAATGTTTTTAAGCATATTTTTAATACTTGGTTTGGTATACTATTGCATTAGAGTATATTTAGAAAACGATGCGATGAATAATGCTCCATACCTAGCAAAAGAATACATGGAAGACATCAAAATTTCATCTCAAGAACAAATAAACCACATATTTGAGCAATACAAAAAAATAACCAAAATAGGAGTAAAATGCATAAACTATGACTTCTTCTTAGGAATAATAGCAAAAGCGCTAATCTTTAGTGTCTTATGCTTTATCCTATAGCTTTATATATAATACTAGAAAGCCCATCACAATTCAAGCGATGGGTTTCTCCTTATTTTCTTCTTCATTTAATAACAAATTAAGCATCTTAGGATATATTTTTGTAGCATTATTATTCCAATTATCAATAATTCGTTTAGCCCTATCTCTTGAGCCAACAAAAGACTTTACCTCAAAGATAGTTTCATTATTTTCTACAATTTTACACTTAACCGTATAATTATTCTCACTCTTAGGAATAAACTCAGCAGAAATAGAAGACTCTTCTTCAATATTAGGAAATACCTTCTGAAAAACGCTATCAGCCTTAAGCTTAATTATTCCTGGAAGTACATCTTTAGTAAGGGCAAATGCATTTTTACCTTCAGAAGTAATTCTAATAACTGGTTCTTCATCTTTAGTGTAAGTACCTACTAAATTGGAATCAATTAGGTCTGAAAGAATTTGCTTAAAATCAAAATAATTAATGCCATTAATTAAATTAATTATTTTTAGCAAATCATCTTGCTTAATATCTGACTGTATACGCGTAAGAATGTACAAAATCAAAACCTTATTTTCAGCCAATATAGTAGTGTTATCTGAATTTGAACTCATAAATAGCACTCCCTTATTTAATTATTTTTTGCATTATATCACAAAAAAACAAAAAAGTAAAATATGAACTTTAAAGAACGTCCCCGAAGTTCACTTGCTAAAAATGCAAAAAATCTTTAAATTTAAAGGAAAAATAAGGATGAACTTTAAGGAGCGTCCCCAAAGTTCAGCAAAGTTAAAAAATAAGCTTTTATTATTTAGAAGAACGTGATATAATAATACAGGTTTAAAATTTTATAAAATTTAACAGAGAGGAAGAGATAATTATGAAAAAAGGAAAAGTAGTTCTTGTAGGGACTGGATTTGTTGGAATGAGCATGGCATATTCAATGCTTAATAGAGGTGGAATTTCTGAGTTGATATTAATAGATATTGACAAAGATAAAACTATAGGCGAAGAGATGGATTTGTCACACGGCTTGCCATTTGCTCCACAAAAAATGATTATAAAAGCTGGAGATTATTCAGAGTGCAAAGATGCACAAGTTGTTGTAATTACAGCAGGGGTAGCTCAAAAGCCAGGCCAAACTAGATTAGAGCTTGCTGAGGTAAATGCAAAGATTATGAAGCAAGTAGCCGAGAGCATTAAAGCAAGTGGTTTCAATGGAGTAATTGTGGTTGCAAGTAATCCTGTTGATATTATGTCTTATGTGGTTTGGAAAGTATCTGGGTTACCACATAATCAAGTAATTGGCTCTGGTACTGTGCTAGATACTGCAAGACTTCGTTATTTGATGGCAGATTATTTGAATCTTTCAAGCCAAAATATACATGCATATATCATGGGAGAACATGGAGATTCTTCTTTTGTACCATGGGATCATGCTTATATAGGATGCAAGAAGGTAAAAGATGTAATGAAGGATAATGGACATCCAATGGAAGATTTAAAGAAAATTCATCAAAGTGTTATTGATGCAGCATACAAAATAATAGAAAAGAAGAAAGCAACATATTATGGAATTGGTATGTCTTTAAATAGGATAGTTAGAGCAATAATTGATGATGAAAATGCCATTTTAACTGTTTCAACTTATTTGGATCATAAATATGGACAAGATGATATTTATATAGGTATACCTGCTGTTATAGGAAAAAATGGAGTAAGGGAATTAGTAGAATTAAGTTTAAATGATTATGAACAAGAAAAATTAGATAATAGTTGTAAAGTTATAAAAGAAATGAGAGAAAATTCTATAGATAAAATAATAAATGGCTAATAATTGGATTTTTGCCTTAGTTGAAAAAGAAAATATAAACCAAAGATGTTTTATTAAGGAATGGGATAAAAATGGCTATAATAATAGAAGGAAAAAAATTAGCACAAAAAATAAGAGAAAATTTAAAGGTAGAATGTGATAAATTGAAGGCCGAAGGAATACAGCCTAAGCTGGCAGTTATAATGGTGGGCGATAATCCGGCATCAAAAATCTATATAAAAAATAAAAGCAAAGCGTGTGACCAAGTAGGAATAAAATATGAAGAATACTTATTAAGCGAAAGTACCTCTCAAAAGGAACTTTTGGGGCTGATAGGGAAGTTAAATAAAGATGAAACTGTTAACGGGATTTTATTGCAAAGTCCCATACCAAGTCACTTAAATATAAATCAGGCTTTCAAAAAAATCACGTATTTAAAAGATGTAGATGGATTCACACCAAGTAGTGTAGGTAAATTAGCTATTGGTGAGGATACATTTATATCTTGCACTCCTCATGGCATAATCAAAATGTTTGATGAATATGGCATAAGCTTGAACGGAAAGCATGTAGTAATAATAGGTAGAAGCAATATTGTAGGTAAACCACTTTTGCAATGTTGTTTGAATAGAAATGCTACAGTTACAATATGCCATTCAAAAACAAAGGATTTGAAGAAGCATACCCAAAATGCTGAAATATTAATTTCTGCCGTGGGAAAGCCTAAATTTGTAACAAAAGACATGGTAAAACCAGGTGCAGTTGTTATAGATGTTGGGATGAATCGAGACGAAAATGGCAAGCTAGTTGGAGATGTGGATTTCGAAAATGTAGAGCCAATTGCAAGCTATATAACGCCAGTGCCAGGCGGTGTAGGTCCAATGACAATAGCAATGCTAATGTATAATGTAATAAAAGCAACAAAATTGCAAAAAGCAAATAATGAAGAATTTTAAGAGGAAGTGAAAATATATAGAAAGACTAGAAGAAAAACAATACTGGATATGGTTATCATTAATAAAAGGGGCGGGGAGCATCACAAAACAGAAGTTACTCAAAAAATATCAAACTCCGAAGAAAATTTACGAGTTGGATAAAATTGAGTTAGCTTCTAATAAGTGGCTCCCTGCAAAAGTTATAGCAAATATTTTAGATGTAGGTTTGAAAAAGCAAGTATATGAACATATTAGATATATGTGCAAAAATGGAATAGATATTGTTTCTATAAATGATGAAGATTATCCTCAATTACTAAAAAATATTTATGATTTTCCTATAAGCTTGTATGTAAAGGGAAACAAAAAAATCTTAAATAATCAATCAATATCAATAATTGGATGTAGAAATGCAACCACTTATGGCAAAAAAGCTGCAAAGTACTTTGCCTATCATTTGGCCAAAAATGAAATAACTGTGGTAAGCGGCTTGGCAAGGGGAATTGATAGTTATGCGCATATTGGTGCACTAAGTGGGCAGTGCGAATCAAAATCAAAAGAGGGAAAAACTATTGCAGTTTTGGGAAATGGGCTAGATACAGTCTATCCTGCAGAAAATGTTGAATTATATAGAAAAATAGTAGAATTTGGCGGGCTAATTGTCTCAGAATATCCTTTGGGCGTAGGACCAGAAAAAATGAACTTCCCTGCAAGAAATAGAATAATAAGTGGACTTTGCAAAAAAATTTTAGTAGTTGAAGCAAAAGAAAAAAGTGGAACAATGCTTACAGTAGACTTCGCCCTAGAGCAGGGTAAAGAAATATTTGCGATGCCGGGAAACATAAATTCTAGTAACTCTGTAGGGACAAATCACCTGATAAAATGTGGTGCGCAAATAGCAACGACATATAAGGATTTATTACTTGACATATAAGCAGACGAATGCTGATTTTTTTTGAAAAAACTATTGACATAAACTACCAAAGATAGTATAATATATGCGCATGAATAAAGCGATGATGTTAAATGTGGCTACAGTCTTGAAAAATAGGCATGTAGGGAACTTTAGCGGAGTATGTCATGGCAAAGACCAGGCGGTAAGAAATGCACTTATCCCCAAATATCATGCATTATTTGGGCTTTTATAAAGGAAAGAATCAAAACACCAGAGTGCGTTATAACTTGCCACGGTAATAATAAACAATCAATATTAATAAAGGAGGGAAAAATTACAATGGCAAACACAGTAGCAACAAGCGAAAAAATTAGAATAAGACTAAAAGCTTATGACCATGTAGTTTTAGATCAGTCTGCTGAGAAGATAGTAGATACTGCTAAAAAAACAGGAGCAAAGGTTTCAGGTCCTATTCCATTACCAACACAAAAAGAAATAGT
>CALXJQ010000036.1 GCA_944388665.1 uncultured Clostridia bacterium | reverse complement strand
AAGCGGTTATAGAAACTTCAAAAACAGCAAAAGAAAAATTTAGAAATGTAGTTGAGCTTACAATGGAAATGGATAAAGTTATAATGGATTTACCAGTAAAACCAGAAAATGCTAAAAAAGTATTAGATGTATTGTATGATGAACCAATTGTTTCAAGAAAGAAAATATTAGAGTTAATAGATATAAAACCAACAACTTTAAATGTATGTATTAATGCATTAAAAGAAAAGAATATTATTATAGAAACAACTGGATATAGTAGAAATCAAGTATTTGCTTTTCAAAAATATATTGATTTGTTTTTAAAATAAGAACCTGACCCGACATAGCAATCAAAGATTGCAGTCGGGTTCCCCAGAACCTTGTTATTTTCAATAATAAAAATTATAAAACGGAAAATATTAAAAAATCGTTCTACAAAAATTTATAGCACGGAAAATTAAAAAAATCCGTGCTATAAATTTTTATAGAACGAAAAAATGGAAAAATCCGTGCTATAAAAATCCATAGGACGAAAAAATCAAAAAATTCGTCCTATAAATTATTTTAGATAAAAAATTTGACTTATAAATTTAAAAATTAAAACTAAATTAAATGATATTACTAAATGGCATGAAAGAGATATAGAGTGTATCTCGCAAACACATAGAAAAGCAGTATTATCACATGTAAAGCTAGGGCTAAAAATGAAACAACAAAGAGGAGAACTAATTGGATATAATGGCTGTTTGGGTTATACTTATGATAAAGAAAACAAAAGTATGTCTATTAATCAAGAAGAAGCAGAAATAGTAAAATATATTTTTAATAGATATGCACAAGGTGTAGGTTCAAGTATAATAGAGAACTAACAAACATGAAATATCTAACACCAAAAAGACATATACAACAGACCCTATAACACATAAACGAGTAATCAATATGGAAGAAGAAAATCAGTATTATATTAAAGAACAAAAGAAGAATTATATGAAATAGGAATTGTAGAAATGAAAACACCCTATGGGAATAAAGTAAAAGTCTATGATTTAGAAAGAACAATATGTGACATTATAAGAAATAAAAAGAAAATTGAAATAGCTTTATTTACAGACGCAATGAAAAGATATGCTGATAGAAAAGATAGAAATTCTATTAAATTGCATAAATATTTAATATTGCAGATGAATTAAGAAAATATCATTTTACAAAACTATATGCTAGAGAGACTATTAGAAAGAATTTCTGTATCAAAATATAAATATAAATTTGTATTAAAAATAGAATACATGATATTTTTATATCTCATAAACATATAGACCATTTTTAACCAGATGTAATAGAAATATTTAAAAATTGGATTATGTAGTTGAAAAATACATTTTATTTTATGATATAATAAATAAAAAAGGAGAGTTAATAATGATAAAGTATGAAGAAAAAAT
Source organism: uncultured Clostridia bacterium (assembly GCA_944388665.1). Classification (GTDB taxonomy): domain Bacteria; phylum Bacillota; class Clostridia; order TANB77; family CAG-508; genus CAG-269. Next base: position 12,894 of record CALXJQ010000036.1, on the reverse strand, counting down.
ACCAAAACCAGAAGAATATAATTATATATCAGAATCTGTTGGATGGGGTACAAGAGAAAAACATATCATAGAGATAGCTTTAAATAATTCATTATATTCAATTTGTGCTTATGATGGGGATAAGATGATAGGCTATGGAAGAATAATAGGTGACAAAACGATGTTTTTATATATTCAAGATATTATGGTTGTCCCAGAGTATCAATCAAAAAAAGTTGGAACACATATAATGGAAAATATTTTAAATTATGTGAAGAAGTTAAAAAAAGAAAGCCAAGAAATACGAATATATATAGGACCATCAAAAGGTAAGGAGAGTTTTTATGAGAGGTTTGGATTTATTAGTAGAGAAGATGCTGATTTAGGGAAAGGAATGATATTAAAAATATAGTAAAATAATTAAACAAAAAATTTGTAAATTTGTGATATAAAGTAAGTGATAAAAAATGAGGATTGGAGAACTATATAATGTTAGATAAAATAATAGAAACTTGTAAATACGTTGCTAATAACTCAAAATCAGTTAAAATAAATGAAACGAATTTAAATAAATTTATAGAAAAAATAATGATAAATATATGTTAAGATTATAGGAGGAAAATAATATGAAAATAGCAATTATTTCAGATATACATGGAAATTTAGAAGCACTAAAAGCGACTTTAAAAGATATAGAAAAAAGAAAAGTAGAAAAAATAATATGTTTAGGAGATATAATAGCAAAAGGAGTACATCCTAAAGAATGTATAGAGTTAATAAGAAAAAAATGTGAAATTGTGTTACAGGGAAATTGCGATTTTTATTTTTCAATAGAACATGAAGATTTAAATAAAAAATCAGAACAAGAGCAAAAAAGAATAAAATGGAATCAATCGCTTATAAGTAAAGAAGATAGAGAATATCTGTTAAATTTACCATTTTGCTATGAGTTTTATATGAGTGGAAGTTTGGTAAGATTATTCCATGCAACACCAATTGCTAATAATAGAGCAATATTAAATGTTGACAGTATCGAAACGAAATACAAGATGTTTTTACCAAGTGAAAAGACAATATCGCAAAACAAAGCTGATGTTGTTATATATGGGCATATTCATCCATATATGGATAAAATTTACAACAAAACTATAATAAATATTGGAAGTGTAGGAAATTCATTTGATGTAATAAGAAACCAAAACAAAGATAGCGATGTGCTAGAAACAACAAAAAGTAATTATTTAATAATAGAAGGGGAATATGGAAGTAAAGAATATTCTTCAGATATTTCATTTCAGTTTATAAAGGTACCTTATGATATTGATAAAGAATTAGAAGATGAAAATTTGAATATAGAAAAAGAAAATTACAGATTTGAGTTAAAACAAGGTATGTATAGGAATATGACTAAAATTAATGATAACTTTAGAAAATTAGGAGTAGATGTTGACAGAATATAAGGGCAGAAATAAAAAAGCATGGTATTATAATATAACGATTATTAAAATAAATAAGTAGATATAAAGATTTTGAAATATTTTGGATAAATTTGTAAATTCTATTGAGAATAAAATCGAAACATGATATAATTTGTCTCAATAAGGGGGACAAGTTAATGGAAAAGGTAAAAAAAGTAATTTTATGGGTAATAGGGATATTTTTCATTATTACCTTTTTTGTATATGCGAATCAAATTATGTTACCTGCTATATTAATACTAATAGTGGGAATTATTATATTACCACCGATAAATGAAAAGATTGAAAGCAAATTAGCCGATGAAGAAAAAGTAAAAAAATATAAAGTTATTATAAATATAATATTATTTATATTGATTTTAATTTTTGGGGTAAATATTCCACCCACACAAGATAAAATTGGAAACCAAGCAGATAATTATATTGTGAATGATGTAAGCAGTACGATAAATCAAACTGAATTGGATAATTCTGCATCATTAGCAGTTACAGAAACAAATGGAAAGTATACTGGAGATAGAGTAGATGGCAAAAAGGAAGGTAATGGAAAATATGAGTGGAATGATGGTTCAGTGTATGAAGGAGAATTTTCAAATGATCAAATAAATGGAAAAGGAAAATTGACAATTCCACAAAAAGGAATATATGAGGGAAATTTTGTTAATGGAAAAAGAAGCGGCCAAGGAACTTACACATTTACAAATGGTGATAAATATCAAGGAAATTGGTCAGATGATAAAATGTCTGGACAAGGTACTTATACATTTGCAAATGGAGATACTTATGTAGGAGAATTCTCAAATAACAAATTTAATGGTCAAGGAACTTATACAAAGGGCAGCAATAAATATACTGGAACATGGAGCGATAATGAATATAAAAATAAATAATGGAGGGAAAATTATGGAGGAGTCAAGAGAAGAAAAATTAATTCCAAAAATAAACAGAAAAATAAATGATTTTTTATATGAAGAGGAAGGAAACATAAGCAGAGGAAAGATTTTAACAGTAGGTTCATTATTGCTTATTGCTGGTATACTATTTGCAGATGAAGTTTTTGGTGCACATAGATCACATTCATCACATAGCTCTCATTCTTCTCATTCTTCATCTTCATCTGGAGGCCATGTAAGTCACCAGAGTCATCAAAGTCATCAAAGTCACCAAAGTAGTTCAACGCATAGTAGTCATAGCAGTGGCAGCAGCACTAGTAGTTCTGCAACTACTAATAGTAATCCAACAGTTAATACAACTCCGACACAACAATTACCAGATTTTCAAAAGCCACAAGTGCCTCCACCAACACCAGAAATACAATAAAGGAGAAATTAAATGGAAAAATTTTATACAATAAAGGATAATTATGCAGAGATATTATTGTCTAAAGAAATATATCCACTAGTATCTGTAAAAAAAGCCTTAGCTAATTTTATGGAAGATACTTATATAAAGATAGATAGTAATAAAGATAAAATAGTAGTTCAAATAGCTTTACAAGAAGATAAGAAAAATTTAGAAAAAATAATAGGAGAATTTTACAATGAGCTTTTAAGAGAATCATTAAGGTATAATATTGCAATTGAAACTAAGCACTTAAGAGAACTAATAGTAGGCAGAGCGTTATATACAACATGCATAGATTTAGAAGAAAATCAAGAAGAAAAACATAATGATGTAGAAGATAAAGAAGAATATAGTTTAGATGAAATTGCAGTGAATTGGTTTGAAAAATATACAAATAAAGAGGAGTAAAAATGCTAGCATATATTCAAAGTATTATTGCAATAATTCTAGGAATTATATCATCAGTCACAGATTTTAAAAACAAAAAAATATATAATAAAAATATAATATTGGCTTTAATAGTAAGTATTCTTGTATATGCAGTTCTATGGAATCAAATAGAAATAATGTATATAAAAAATTATTTGATTAATTTGGGAATAAGTATAGCAATTTCGTTTTTGTTCTTTTATTTTAAAATTTGGGCGGCAGGCGATGCCAAATTGTTTTTAGCAATTGTTTTTATAATACCTTATGAAATATATGAAGTTCAAACCAATAATGTATTTCCAGCTTTATATCTATTAATTATGATTTTTGGCGTTGCTTTTATTTATATAGTTATCGAGACAGTATATTTATGGATAAGAGATAAAGAAAGACTAACTAAAATAAAAGAACTAAAATTAGAAAAGGGCGAATTAAAAGAGTTTTTAATCAAATACTTTATGGGATATTTTATTATATTATTTATTAATAATATAATTTTAAAATTTTTTGCAGATTTTAGAATTAATAATGCCGGTTTGATATTAATATGCAATATGCTAATACTTATCTTCATTTATAGGATTATTACCCAAAAGAGACAAGCTTTAGTAATAACTTTAGTATTTGTAGTAGTGAATGCTTTGTACTATGGAATATTTGGAATAGAAATATATTCTATTAATATCAAAATGTTGATACTAGTCTTGGTAGTAATGTTGTTTAGAAGTATAGCTGAAAAATATAATTATGAAGAAATAAAAATAGAAAATTTAAAGCCAAGAATGATTTTATCACTTGGAAGCGTATTAAGGTTTTATGGTTCAAGGGTAAAAGGATTGCCACAAACCACAACAGAAACTACTGATTCAAGGCTTACAGCGGAAGAAGTGGAAAGCATCAAAAGATGGAGTAAAACTAAAAAAGGGAAGGAAACTATAGTAATAGTGAGACATATTCCATTTGCGCCATTTATTCTAGTAGGAGAATTATTATTTTTTATTTTAAAATTGTATATTTGAGGTGACAGATATGAATAATAGGCCACTAATTTTAAGGGGTAATATTAATATAAAAAATATGGATGGATACATCATAGGAAAAATAATAAAAAATAAAAATATAGTTGACAAAGAAGAGTACATACAGCTTTTAGATGATAAAAATATAAACTTATTTGAGGAAGGGTATAAAGGATACATATTTGAACATGAACCTCAAAAAATAAATTTAAAAGAAATAAACTATTGCAGCAATATAAAAGATTATCAAACTTTATTAGATTATGAAGTTATTGAAATAATAAATAAAAAAGTAATCAGGGTGTTATATAGAGATGATTCGGAGGATAATGTAATAGTAGTAACTAATCAATGTAATTCAAATTGCATTATGTGCCCTGATTCAGATGCTGTTAGAAATACAAAAGAAAATCCAGATATAAAGAAATTATTAGAGCAAGTCAGATGTATTCCAAATGACACAAAACACATAACAATAACAGGAGGAGAACCAGGATTATTAAGAGAAAACTTGATAAAATTATTAGAAGAATGTAAAAAATATTTGCCAAATACAGAATTTTTATTATTAAGTAATGGCAGAATATTTTCAAATACAGATTTTACAAATAAAGTAAAAGAAAGTTTACCTCAATATATAAGGATAGCAATACCAATTTATGCCGATAATGAAAATTTACATGACAAAATAACTCGCGCAAAAGGAAGTTTTAAACAAACTATTGTAGGAATAAAAAAGTTGATAGAAAGAGATGTAGATATTGAAATAAGAATTGTAGTATTAAAGAAAAACTATCAACATTTAGAAGATATAGCGAATTTTATAGTAAAGGAAATTCCACAAGCTAAGATGGTAAATATAATGGCATTAGAAATGACAGGAAATGCATACAAAAATAGAGAACAAGTGTGGATTAATTTTGATGAAGTAAAGGAATATTTATATAGAGCATGTATAACATTGATAGAATCAGGAATGATTACTAATTTATATAATTTTCCATTATGTAATTTAGATGAAAGATTATATAGTCTGGCTCATAAGAGTATAACAGATTATAAAATTAGATATAAGGACCAATGTGAAGAATGCTTAGCAAAGGGAAGCTGTGGAGGATTTTTCAATTCAACGATTAATTTCAAAGACATAGAAGTAAAACCAATAAAATAGAAAGGTGAAAAGATGTACAAATTAAATTACTTTAATTTTAAAGAAAAAGAAAATAATTATTTAATAACAAATGATGCAGGAAGGTATGTATTTTTATCAAAACAAGATTTTGTAAATCTAATTCAAAGAAAAGAATTAAGACCAGAGTTAAAAGGAAAATTAATGCAAAATGGATTTATATATGAAGGAAGCGAAGAAGTATTTGCAACGAATCAAGCAATGCAATTAAGAAGGGCGAAAGAATATCTATTAGTTCCGACAACATTACATATATTTGTGGTAAGTAAAAATTGTAATTTTAATTGTATTTACTGTCAAGCAGGAAATCTAAATCAAAATAATAGTTATAATATGTCAAAAGAAACCGCCAAAAGTGCGGTTGACATTGCTATGGAATCTCCAAGCACATATTTAACATTTGAATTTCAAGGTGGAGAGCCATTAATGAACTTCGAAACTATCAAATATATTATTGAATATTCAAAAAGTATTTCAAACGGAAAAATTATTGAATATAATTTGGTTTCAAATTTGACATTACTAACTGATGAAATGATAGAATTCTTTATAGAAAATGAAGTATCAATATGTACTTCAATAGATGGCGACAAAGAATTGCAAAATATAAATAGACCATATAAAAATGGTGATTCATATAATGAAACTATAACTAAAATTAAAAGGTTAAGAAAAAAGCAAATTAAAGTAAATGCAATTGAAACAACTACAAAATATAGTTTGAATAAATATAAAGAAATTGTAGATGAATATATAAAGTTAGGATTAGACAGTATATTTATTAGACCATTAACAAGATTAGGGAAAGCTGATAATAATTGGAAAAATATTGGATATGAAGCAGAAGAATTTTTAGGATTTTACAAGAAAGCTTTAGATTATATAATAGAGAAGAATAAACAAGGAATATTTTTATCAGAGGGCCATAGTAATATATTTTTGAAAAAAATATTATTAAACCAACCTATAAATTATATGGAATTGCGCTCACCCTGCGGTGGAGCTATCGGACAATTGGCCTATTACTATGATGGTAATATTTATACTTGTGATGAAGGAAGAATGTTGGCAGAGATGGGTGATGATAGGTTTAAAGTCGGAAATGTTTACGAAAATACGTATAAAGAATTAATGCAATGTGATTGCACAGAAGCAATGTGTGTGTCATCATGTATAGAGTGTCTGCCTTATTGTAGCACTTGCGCATATATGCCTTATTGTGGGACATGTCCTGTTATAAATTTAGCACAAGACAACAATATTTTTTCACAAAATCCTAGAGAATATAGATGTAAAATTTATAGTGGAATTTTGGATATATTATTTAATTATATTGAAAATGAACCAGATGTAGTAGAAATATTTAAAAATTGGATTATGTAGTTGAAAAATATATTTTATTTTATGATATAATAGACAAAAAAGGAGAGTTAATAATGATGAAGTATGAAGAAAAAATACCAAAGCCAAACTGTTATAAAATGGAAGAAAGAAGAATATGCAAGATGCGAGAATAGAAAATGTATTAACTCGCCTATCAAAATCAAAATTTAGAAGTAAATTTCATTTAAAACAACAAGATAAAGACTATGTAAAAGAAAAAGGTATAGACAAAATAAGAGAGCATGCTTATGATTTTATAAATAAAAGGTTAGCACCAGCAAACATACCAAATGATGGAAAACAAACGCCAATGAGAGGTCATCCTGTATTTATAGCACAGCATGCTACTGCAACTTGCTGTAGAGGATGTTTATACAAATGGCATAAAATACAACCTGGCGTAGAACTTAGTCAAGAGCAAAAAGACTACATAGTAAATGTTATAATGACTTGGATACAAAATGAAATGAAAAAATAAGATAGGCCATCAACTTACATTCCAAAAATCCTACCAAGTTGAACTCCAAAAGCTTGCCACCATGGAGCAGTATATCTAAAATGGGGGCAAGTGTCTTCAACTGCGTGAATATATTTCCTTATAATTGAATCATAAGGCTTTTGCTCTAAAAAATTCCAAATTTTAGTTTCATTCTTTCTAATAAATTCTGAATAAGGTACAAAATAAGATTTACTTTGCATCCATTCATACTTTTTTTCAATATTCTCTTTATTAAAGCCTGTGGCATAAGCGCCAGGCTCAATTAAAGACACAGAAATATTTGTGCCTGATAATTTATTAAGTAGCTTCAACTCATTTTTTAAGCATATCCCAAAACCTTCTAAAGCAAACTTAGATGCACAATAAGGAGACAAAAAAGGAAACGGGATACGGCCAACCAAAGAGCTCACAATAATAATTCTTCCATTTTTTCTACTTATCATATTCTTTAAAGCTAGTTGTATAGTTTGCAAATTTGCAAAAATATTTGTTTCAAATACATTTTCAATTCTATTAATAGGAATATCAATAACAGAGCCAGAATCACCAATAGCAGCATTACAAATAAAAGCATCAATATCATAATTTAAAATCATATTTCTGTCTTCCGGTTTTAAAATATCTAACTTAAAAATATGAAAATCAAGCTTTTCTTCAGTAGCAATTTTTTGCATACTTTCTATTTCATCTTCATAATGTACACTTGCATAAACACAATGCCCACGCCTAGCAAGTACTATTGCTGCCTCTTTCCCAAGCCCAGAGCCTGAGCCTGTTATAAAAACATTACTCATAAAAAATCACCATATATAATATTTACCAAAAAAAATAATTTATCCAACTTATAAATTCATACAATAAATTCGTACAATAAATTCATATAAAATGGAATTTTGACCTTTGCATTTTAAACAAATTTTGCTATAATAGCAACAGAGGAAAAAAATTGCCAAGAGGGACGTAGCAAAATGGCAAAAAATTGCCAAAAAGGGACGTCCCCAATGGTAAAAAATTACCCAAAAGGGTTGTCTCTAGTGGCAAAATTGAAAGATGTTTTTTTCCTCCGTCCCCAAAAACACCCAAAAATATCTTAAAAGGTGAACTTTAAGGAACGTCCCTAAAGTTCAAAGGGAGGTTAATGATGGAAAGTCAATTTGCACGTACTGAATTGTTAATAGGAAAAGAAGGCATTGAAAAGCTACAAAGTGCTAAGGTTGCTATTTTTGGCATTGGAGGAGTTGGCTCTTTTGTGGTTGAGGCGTTGGCTAGGGCAGGAGTACGGAAGTTTTGTATTAGTTGATGATGATAGAGTTGATGTGACGAATATTAATAGGCAATTGATAGCAACGCATAAGACTGTTGGAAAGCTAAAAGTGGATGTTGCTAAAGAAAGAATTTTGGATATTAATCCTGATGCAAGTGTAGAGGTTTATCCGGTGCTTTTTATGCCAGAGACTGAAGGTATTGTTGATGTTTCTATTTCGTATATTGTTGATAGTGTAGATAATGTTACTGCGAAGATAGAGTTGGTTGAAAGGGCTAAAAGGATGCAAATTCCTATTATTTCGTGTATGGGAACGGGAAATAAGTTAGATCCAACTAAGTTCGAAGTTTCAGATATATATAAGACTTCAGTGTGTCCACTTGCAAAGGTCATGAGGAAGGAGCTAAGAAAGAGAAATATAGATTCTTTAAAAGTTGTGTATTCGAAGGAAGAACCTATTAAAAATGATTATATGGAAAATCAGAGAGTTCCAGGCAGTATTTCTTTTGTCCCATCAGTTGCTGGGTTAATTATCGCAGGCGAAGTGATAAAAGATATTTTGAAGAACTAAATAATTTAAGGCAAATATTGTAAAAAATGGAAAGAAAGCAACATCTGAAAAATAATTTAAAAAAATTTTAAAAAAAGTATTGACAAGCTTATAAAAAATTAGTATAATAAAATTCGTCGAAAGACATGGTCGCTTAGCTCAGCTGGGAGAGCATCTGCCTTACAAGCAGGGGGTCATAGGTTCGAGCCCTATAGCGACCACCATGTTTTTACGGCCCGGTAGTTCAGTTGGTTAGAACGCTAGCCTGTCACGCTAGAGGTCGACGGTTCGAGCCCGTTCCGGGTCGCCATTTTTTTATATGGCTTCATAGCTCAGTTGGTAGAGCAGAGGACTGAAAATCCTTGTGTCAGTGGTTCAATTCCACTTGAAGCCACCATATAATAGTAAACTAAAAGAGTCACCAATTAGGTGACTCTTTTAGTTTACAGCTCTTTAATAGCATCTACGCTTTGCTCGCTAAATTTATCAATTGCTGCTATTAATGCTAACATTTTAGCAATTGATATGCAATATTCATCGCGAAACTGTTTGTTTTTGTATTCGCGTTCGCAAATACAAAATTGTTTGTAAAATTCATCGTACCATCCTATCATATCAAAACTCTGATAATCATCATATTTACCAGCAAGTTCAAAGATTTTGTCTTTGGCTTCTGGAGAGGAGTCTTGAAATATTTCTGGTTCCAATTTCGCTAATTGTATTGCGAATTTTTTCATGTCTTGCAATGCTTTAGCTAATGCCATATTGGCTGCATACATTCCACTGAGCCATTTGACAGTAACCCAGTAGTGATAACTGTCTCCGGACACTACTATGTGAGAAATAGCCTCCTTTATTTTTTGCATTGTTTCCCGAGCTCCATCAAATAATGTGGCATTATTTGATAAATTAACCGTGGTCATTGTGAATTCTTTTTGGCTGCTAGACATTGTCCAACAACTCCTTTCAAAAAATTTTATATGCACAGTTTAACATATACTAACATAAAAGTCAATCTAACATGAATCGACAAATTATTCTAAAAAATATTCTTGATTTTCTTTGAAAATTATAATATGATATATACAACTTAATATTAAATTCCAATCCGAAGATGGAGGATGATTTTAATGGATATTAAAAAGAAAAAAACAATATTAACAATTATTGCAGTGATATTGCTAATAGTAGTTATTTTTTTAGCATACTTGGTTATTAGAAGGTATACATTAAAGGCAAGTTTTGAAAAACAAGTGTTAGATTTTGCTGAAAAAAATGAAAATACGGTATTTAGTATAAATAAAATTACATTATTTAGCAGTGCTGATGCAAAAAACAAAACAAGCTCAAGTACAAACTTTACATTAGAAAATTTGTATCAATACACAGATATTGCATTTTACATTGAAAGTTCAAATGAAGAAAAAAATGCAGAAAATACATTCAAAAATGTTTCAATAAGCAACATAAAATTTAACAAAATGCCAACTGTAGGAGAGCCACATTTGTATTTCAAAAGTATTAATAACTTTGCACAAAGCAAATATCCAGAAGATACCAATCTCATAAATGATAATTTGGAATTTAATGTAACGTCAGAGGATACGGCAGATTTGAATACGCCAACATTATATAATAATTTGGCTAATCCTATAACCTTAAGCTATGTGAATAGCAATGTAAAAACAGACTATACAATAACAGATACATCTTCACCAATCACTTACGATGGTTCACTTTTGCAAAAGTGCGATGTTTCAATAGATGATTTAGCATGTAACCTGTCTTTTGATATTAATATTACAAACAATAAAGATGAAGAATTTAAAACCACAGTATATATAGATATACCACTTACAAATGATAATCAATCAATATACAATGGAAGTTTAAAAATAGAAAAGGATACAAACTTTACATTTTATAGATATAAATAAAAGGGGTATATTTAGAGGAGGTTTATATGAAAGACGAAATACCAGTATATGAAAAACAAAAAAAGAAATATCATAAAACAGAAGAAGTGACAAATTTTAAGCAAATGATATATCGCTCAGCAGATATATATCGTGCTAGAATTGCATTTAAAGAAAAAGACAAAGATGGAAGCATAAAAGAAATTACTTATGAAAAGTTCAAAAATGACATAGTAGCATTAGGTACTAGTTTAATTTCAAGAGGCCTTTTAAATAAACGAATTGCCGTAATTGGTAAAAATAGCTATGAATGGTGTGTTGCGTATCTAGCAGCAAGTATAGTTGGAGTTGTAGTGCCAATAGATAAAGAATTGCATACTGAAGATGTTATAAACTTCATGAATGTTGCTGAAGCTTCATGTATATTGGGTGATTATAAAAATCTTTTGCCAATAGTAGAAAACATAGATCAATTAAAAAATACAGAGACTATTTTTGTTTATTTTGATGTACTTGCAAATGAAAATGCTGAGGAAGTTCCTGTTTTAGATGAAGAAAGGCATTTAGATTTTAATGATTTGCTAAAACATGGAAAAGAATTATATGAAAATGGAGACAAAAGTTTTGATAAAATAGAAGTAGATCCTGATGAAATGCGTATTTTGTTATTTACTTCAGGTACTACAGGCAGTGCAAAGGGAGTATGCTTATCTCAAAGAAATGTATGCTCTAATATTATATCAACTTATGGAATAGTGAAGGTTAGGAGAAGTGACTTATTTTTATCTATTTTGCCATTACACCATACTTATGAATGTACACTTGGATTTTTGCTTCCAATTTATAGTGGAGCCAGTGTAGCTCATTGTGAAGGCTTGAGATACATAGCACAAAATATAGCAGAATTTCATCCATCAGTAATATTATGTGTGCCACTTCTTTTAGAAAATGTGCATAAAAATATAATAAAAAGTATGAACAAAACTTTGCCAGAGAAATATAGAAAAGCCTCAGGCGAAAATCCTTTTCCAAATTTACCATTTTTTATAAAGAAAATAGTTAGATCAAAAGTAAAAAATACATTGGGTGGTAGACTTCGTGTATTTATTGTTGGAGCAGCAGCAGCAAACCCAAATATAATAGCTGATTTTAGAGATTTAAAGTTAGACACAATTCAAGGTTATGGCTTAACAGAATGTTCACCGCTAGTAGCAGGAAATACAGACTATTTTAGGAAAGATAATGCGTGTGGACTTCCAATTCCAAATGTAACATATAAAATAGACAAGCCAAATGAGGAAGGAATAGGAGAAATCATAGTAAAAGGGCCAAATGTTATGCTAGGATATTATAATGATGAAAAGAAAACTAAAGAGTCAATAGTAGACGGATGGTTCCATACAGGAGATTTAGGTAAAATCGATAAAGATGGATATTTATATATAACAGGTAGATGCAAAAGCGTTATTGTAACTAAAAATGGTAAAAACATATATCCAGAAGAAGTAGAATCTTACTTAAATGATAGTCCACTTGTTTCTGAATCATTAGTAATGGGAATTCATAAGGAAAATGATGATGAAACATACATAAATGCTCAAATTTATCCTAATTTTGAAGCGTTGAAAGAAAGGTTTAAAGGAAGTATTCCTACTAAAGAGGAAATAAGAAAAGCAATTTCTGATGTAGTAGCAAGTGTCAATAAAAGAATGCCTAATTATAAGCATATTAAAAGTTTTATAATTAGAGACAAAGAATTTGACAAAACAACTACTCAGAAAGTAAAAAGATATGGAGATAATATGAATATAAATCCACAAAAATAAATAAATTTTAATCTTAAC
>CALXJQ010000035.1 GCA_944388665.1 uncultured Clostridia bacterium | reverse complement strand
GGCTATTAGCTCAGGTGGTAGAGCACTTGACTTTTAATCAAGTTGTCCCGCGTTCGAGTCGCGGATAGCTCACCAAAAGAACTAAATAATAGTTTATTATTTAGTTCTTTATATATAAGGCCCCGTGGTCAAGCGGTTAAGACATCGCCCTTTCACGGCGGAGACATGGGTTCGATTCCCGTCGGGGTCACCAACTGAATACACGCCACTTTAGCTCAGCTGGCCAGAGCATCGCACTTGTAATGCGAGGGTCCCCAGTTCGAATCTGGGAAGTGGCTCCAAAAGGTCATTAGTTTTGAGATAGCTCTTAATTATTGACTTTTTTATTTTATAAAAGCTATTAAAAAGAGAAGCTGATGTTAACCATCAAACTCCTCTTCTTATAATTCTTGTCATCGGATTATATGTGTCCTCTGAAAGTAATGTTGTTTCAACAACTTTGCCATTTAACATTTTAGTCATATATGTTTGTGTTTTTAGTCCATTTGCACCTAGTTGTTGTACTTTTTCGGTGCCTTTAGCTAAGCTTGAATCGTCTATATACTTTGTTGTATAAGGTATCGTTTCCACTTGTACCGTATTGAAGCTGAATTCATATTCGGGGTCTTCTTTTATGCCATAAATAGCGATTGTTGCAATTCCATTTTGCGCACTTGCCTTAATTCTAATAGGATATTTTCTTGTGTTCTTAAATTTGAAATCTGTAGAGCCATAAACTACAGTAGCATCTAAGCCTGCAGGCACATAAGATGTAACAAATTGATGATTTCGCCTTTCAACTATCTGCAAATTTGCTCTAAGCACTGCATTGTAAAGGGTTGAAGATATTTGGCAAATTCCGCCGCCGATGCCATCCACAACTTGACCGTTCTCGTATATTTTTGCATTTTTGTAGCCTGTAGCGACTGTTCGTGCTCCTAAAGTATCATTATAAGAGAACGTATCTCCAGCGTGCACAACTTTTCCATCTAGTTTGCTACAAGCAAGTTCCAAGTTTGTGCTTCTGTCAACATCGCTTACATCATATCTTGTTGTAAATATTGACAACTGGTCTGGAAATGCTGCATCACCTATCTGGTCAAGCGTAACCTCTGGCTTAGTAATTGTAAGGTCTATGGTGTATTCATCCTTATCCTCTTCTAAAACTTTTTTGGCTGCCTCTACATCAAAATCAACCCCATCTACTTCAGGATATACCTCATAAGGATCTTCTGTGTAATAAGCATCCTGTGCTTGCTTGTAAACCTCATCATGAATTTTTTGTATATCAATTGGCTGAGGATTCTCCTGTGTAACAGGAATTTCAATTGCACCATCTGATGAATTTACATTCCTTAAATTTTCTTTAATTTTATTTAATAGACTGTCTTCATCAATTTTACCCCCTGCACTGCCCTTATTGATGATTAATTTGTCACCTTCAACAGAATAATTTGATTCCACTAGCCTTCCCGGCAAGCTAACTTCCATTTCGCCAATAGACTGCTTTACAGTATCTTCATTTAAGCTCATGTCAACATCTATATTCTTTTTCATAAACAAAGAAAATAAAATGCTATAGTTATTTATAAAGATATTGTAACCTTTGCCTATTTCGTAAGCCTCATCTACCGCCTTTTCAACATCATAGTTTAGCTCTATAACCGTTGGGTTTAATGAAGTTTCAAAATCCTGATATTTTAAATTTATATCGTTTTCAAGTTTAGGCTTATATGCCTCCTGAACCTTCTCCATTGCTGCATCTCTAGTTAAACCTGCAACATCGATACCCTCTATTGTTATTCCACTTAAAATTTTATCATTTCCAATATTAACTAATGCAAAAACTGTAGAGAAAATTAAAGCCAAAATGAGGACTATTCCTATTGCTACACCTATTACTATCCATTTATTATGAATTCTTACTTTATTTTGGACTTTCATTCTTTTTGGCCTACCCATTTAAATTGTACACCTCTCTTTTATTATTTATTTAATTTTATGAATATTTTACTCTATTAATAACTAAATTTTATCATAACGATTTGCTTTTTACAACAAAGAATATTACAAATATGTTACAGTTGTGTTAAGTTTTTGTGCATTTTGAAAAAAATACTTGAAGAATGTAAAAATAAATATTATAATGTAGAAAGCAAAAGATAAGATAGTTAAGGTTAAGGGGAGAAAAATATGGAATTAACAAAAAATATATTTTTTAATACTGATAAATTAATAGAAAATACTAAAGTTAAAATTTCTTATACAGGAGAGCTTTTTCAAAATGCATCTGAAAAAGTTTTTCTTCACTATGGCTTTGGTGAAAATTGGAACAATGTCAATGACGTTGAAATGAATAAAACAGATTTAGGTTTCCAAGCTGAAATTCAACTAGGAGAAGAGGGAACACTTAATTTGTGTTTTAAAAACGAAAATGATGTATGGGATAATAACAACGGCCAAAACTACATTTTCCAAGTTGAAAAAACTCCAAAAGAACTATTAGTATTAGAAGATGAACCAGTCTCTCTAGGTTCTGCTAGAAAATTAAGAAGATCCTATTTATGGAGCAAAAAAATACGTTTAGCAGTATATAAAATTATTACTTATCTTCCAAGACTAATTTCAGGAAATTACAAAAGAAAAGTATCAAAAGAGCAAAATTAATAATATACGCGTCAAAACTTGGCATCAAAAGAACAAAATCAGCTATAAATTTTGAAGGATTTGGCATGCGTAAAAACTTGATATTAATAAAATAATTATAAATGAATTGAGCTGACTTAGAGCTTTAAAAGCACTTAAGTCAGCTTTTGCGATGCAGTAGGCATTCCTTTAATATAATTTAGGTAATAACCCAGCCACCATTTATAGAAATTATTTGGCCAGTCGTATATTCATCTTCTACTAGCCAATTGACACATCTAGCTATATCTTTAGGCTTTCCAATATTGCCTAAAGGAATTTCCTCTTTTATATGTTCCAAATCCTGAACGCTAAGATTTGCATTCATCTGCGTATCAATCATTCCTGGCGCAATAGAATTAACCCTAATATTAGAAGGACCAAGCTCTTTTGCAAGGGCCTTTGTAAGGCCATCCAAACCTGCCTTTGATACAGAATATAACACTTCAAGAGAACCACCAACCAAGCCCCAAATGGAGGAAATATTTATAATACAGCCAGATTTGTTATGTACCATTCCAGGAACAACCTCTTGCGACATAGCGTACGCAGAATACAAATTAGTATTTAGTACTCTATTCCAATCCTCATCTGTTTCATCAGTAAAAAGCTTATATTCAGAAATTCCAGCATTATTAACCAAAATATCAATCTTTCCGTATTTTTCTTGAGCATAACCAACAAGCTTTTTTACATCATCTCTTTTAGAAACATCTGCCTGAAAAATATCTAAATCAATGCTTTCCTTCTCTAACTCACTTTTAATATCCTTTGCGCACCCTTCAGACTTATTATAATTTGCAATCACTTGAATTCCTTTTCTAGCAAGCTCTCTACTAATCTCAGCACCAATTCCTCTTGAACCACCAGTTACTATAGCTACTTTACCCATTTTTTCATCTTCCTTTCATTTTAACTATTGACAATTAACAAAAAAAATACTATAATTACATAGTATTCAGTATTCTAAATGCACCATTAGCTCAGCTGGTAGAGCAGCTGACTCTTAATCAGAAGGTCCGGGGTTCGATCCCCCGATGGTGCACCAAATCACACTCCCACGTTAGGGAGTTTTTTTTGCCACCAGGGACGTACCTTTTTGGCACAAAATTGCCACTGATGTACAACATTTAGCTCATAAATTAAAATATACATAAAAGATTGTATTTTAGAGAAAAATAATGTATAATGCCAATATCCTTGTAATGATACACAAGAGGATGACCAAAACTCTCAAGGATAGCACAATCTAGCCAAAGACGGTCTGGTCAGCCATCTTTTTTTATATAAAAAAAGATGTGTGGTCAACACATCTGTGTACAATATTTTTATGAACTCTCTATTCGCTTAAGCTAATATTATTATAACATTATTTTTATTATATGTCAAATAATATTGAGTAAAAATGATTGACAATAATATTGGGTAAAAAATTGTCAAAAAGGAATGTCTCCAAAGTTCACTCGCTGAAAATGTTACAGATGCCTAAATTAAAGGAAAAAATAAGAACGAACTTTAAGGAATGTCCCCAAAGTTCAAAAAAGAGGATGTTTTTTTCCTCCGTCCCCAAAAACATCTTAAGGATTTTCAATTAGATCTTGCCAATATTTTTTAGGCATAAACTGCATCTGGCATCTAGGATTAGCTCTTTCAGGGATGGCAATGGTTTTAAAGAATGTTTTCCATAGTTTTTGGTATTCTAATTCTTCTGTAGAAAGTTTGGGAATTTGTATGCCTCGGCTATCTACAATTTTATAATTGTGATTAGCATATAAAAAGCATAGCTCTCTATTTTTGTCATGAATGATAAATGCCATAGTAGGAAATCTACGTATAAAGTGATGCCCAAGTGGCTCAAGGATGTTATTATCAGGGTGTATGCTTGCATAACACAAGTTATTTTCTATTTCTTGAAATCTAAGCAAGCCCTTTAGCTTGTGGCATTCTGATAAAGCACGCTTTCGCATACTTATTACTTTAAAAACATAAGATGTTGTTAGCTTGTTATTAATTTCTGGACCAAGGTCAAAGCCATCACACAAGTATTTTAATATATTTATTTCCTTGTCTTTGGCGTTAGCCAAAAAGGCATAAAAGGCATTATACAATGCTTGATGTGATATAGCCTTCACAATTCCATTAAAAATTCTTTGTGATTTTTCATAATCAGTTTTTATAAATTCAGTTTTTTCTAAAAAATTTGGTGTATAAACGTCTTCTGATACTATTTTTTGAGGTAATGTTTTATTTACGTAAGCATCAAATACAATTGTAAGTAATCCCTCAAAACCACCATCATAAATAAAAGTTTTGTTTATAAGCTTCCAGTTAGACATTTTATTTTATCCTCCTTTGTAGGTTTCAATTTATCAAACAACGATAACTGCTGATATTGCAGCTGTGGTAAATCATTTCTTTCTGAATAAATAAGATTTGTTTCAATAAAACTTTCATTAAATTTATTTACTTCTGCAAAATATTTACCCTTACAAGTAATAAAATATTTGGCCCTTTTTAGCACAACTCCTAAGCTTTTTAAAGCTTTAAAGTCCAGCGCAAAGCTACGCCTTGCACGTATAATCTTTTTAGCCGAAATTACGCCAATACCGGGTATTCTAAGTAAAGTAAAATAATCTGCTTTATTTATTTCAACAGGAAATTTATCAAGGTGACGTAATGCCCAGTCACATTTTGGATCCAATATATTATTAAAATTTGGATGTGTTTTATCTAGTAATTCTTCAGCTTTAAAACCATAAAATCTAAGTAGCCAATCAGCTTGATATAAACGATTTTCTCTAAGTAGTGGCGGTGATTTCAGTGTAGGCAAGTTCTTGTCATTGTTAATGCTAACATAAGCTGAATAATAAACTCTTTTTAAATGCATTTTTTTATATAACCCCTGTGAAAGTTTTAAAATTTTCAAATCACTTTCAGGTGTAGCACCTATTATTAATTGTGTAGTTTGACCTGCAGGCACAAATTTATTCTTGTATTTACTCTTTTCTAATTTATTTTGGGTTATGCCAGTTGCCACGTATTTCATCGGTTCTAGTATTGCATTTTTTTGCTTTTGAGGAGCTAACAATTTTAAACTATCATTTGAAGGCAATTCTATATTAATGCTCATTCTATCTACTAAATTGCCAAGTTTATTAATCAATTCTTGACTAGAACCAGGAATAGTTTTGCAATGTATATAACCATTAAAATTATACTCTTTCCTTAAAAGCTCTATAGTTTTAACTAAAAGTTCCATTGTATAATCTGGAGATTTAATAACAGCAGAACTTAAAAATAAGCCTTCTATGTAATTTCGTTTATAAAAATTAATAGTCAAATCTGCAATCTCTTGAGGTGTAAATGTTGCACGCTTTACTTGGTTTGTACAGCGATTTATGCAATATTTGCAATCATAAATACAATTATTTGAAAGCAAAATTTTAAGTAAAGAGATGCATCTACCATCAGCTCCCCAACTGTGGCAAATACCAGAAGAATCTCCATTTCCAATTCCGCTTTGTGTGTTTCTTCGACTACTGCCACTAGAACTGCATGAAGCATCATACTTTGCAGAGTCTGCTAAAATCTTTAGTTTATCTAAAATATCCAATTATCTCACCCTCATCATTTTGTATCATTAATACGAACATCTGTACATATTATAACACAAAATTTCAAAAAGTCAAACAAAATTTTGGTATTTTTTAAAAAATACACCATTTAAACTTTTAATTAATTTTATTAAACAAACAAAAAGATAAATAGAGTGTTGAAAGCAATAACATTAAAGGTTTAGAAAAATAGATAAAAAATTACCTACATTTATTTGACGCATACAAATGATATAATTATTGTTAAAAAATGTTAAAAAAATTGACAATTAAATGATTATATGCTATAGTATAGATATAAAAATTTCAATAAGGAGGTAAACTCTTATGAAAGAAAACAATAACGTAAATCAAGAAGAACTTGAAGAAATCACATCTGTAAGTTGTGGAACATGTGATGTCAATTAAGCATGAAGGTACCTATAATTTTGATGTTTAAATTATAGGTATCTAATTTTTTTTAGGAGTAATAGATGTATGAATATTGTATTAGATATAAAAAAAATGCTAAATAATGATGAAAAAAATCAATTAATTTCAATAAAAATGATTATAGTTCAAAATAAAACTTCAATAGAATGCAAAGGTTTTTTTAAAGACGCAAATATAAAAATAGAAACGGGGATTAATTTTATTGAAAATGAAAAATATAATATGATAATTAGTATTGTTATTTTAGGAAAGCAAATTTACAAAGAAAGACATTTTTTTATTTATAAAAAAAATTTAGAGTATTCAACAAAAGATAAGCTAATTGATTTTAAAGTCATAGACAACAGTACCAATAATAATATAAAACCAATCACAAACTTAACTTATAAAACATATAGAAATTATAATTTCAAAATTAACCCATTGGCAATTATTAGAAAAGAAAACGAAAATTGCAAAACAATTTTTTTTAATGATAATGTGTATATATTAAGGGGAAAATTAATGGAAATTGTTGATAAAATATATTACAATAATAATTTTATGGAAGATATTGATAAATATAAAAAACTCAAAGATATCAATTCATTAATATTGAAAGGATGTATTATTTGTTATGAATAGTGATTTGATTATAAATACTTCAAACTACCCATTTTCAGTAGGGTGGGCAATTACTAATAAATGTAATATACATTGTATACATTGTAATATGGATAGCGGAAAAGCTTTGGAGAATGAGCTAACAAAAGAAGAATGCTTTAAAATAATTGAGGAACTAAGTTCTAATAATGTCCAAAAAATTTGCTTTTTTGGAGGAGAACCTTTAGTAAGAAGTGACTTCTTTGAAATAGCAAATTATGCTATAAAAAAGGGAATATTTGTAAACTTTACTACAAATGGTTTGCTAATAAATGAAAATATGATTGAAAAAGAATTATATAAATTTGAACTAATAAGAGTAAGTTTAGATGGACCAAATCCAGAAACACATGAATTTATTAGAAATTTAAAGGGTTCATATGATAGAACAGTTAACAATATAAGGCAAATGACAGAAAGAGGAATAAATGTAGGTGTCGTTACATGCATTTCACATAAGAATTTAAATTACATAGATGAAATGGTCGGTTTATTAGAAAAACTAAAAGTCAAAAGATGGTTCATTCCTATATTATCAGCGGCAGGAAGAGGTAGTAATATTGAAAAAGAAATTCTTTCACCAGAAGAAATTAAACATTTATTAATAAAACTTGGAAAAATAATTAAAACTAGAAATGTTGGATTTTCAATAAATTTAGATTTACCATATTCTGTTTTATTTAAATGTAAAAATAATAAAATAAAAGCTTCTTGCCCGGCGGCTCTTACAGAATTAGCAATCTTTGCTAATGGAGATATTTCACCATGTTGTGAAATTCCAATAATGGGTGGAAATTGGAGAAATAAATCTATTTCAGAGATTTGGAATAATAGCAAAGTATTCAAAGATTTTAGAAATAGAAATTTAATAAAAGGTAAATGTGAAAAATGTGAGTTTCTTAAAAATTGCGGCGGATGTAGAGCAAATGCTTACATAAAATATGGAGACTATTTGCAAGGAGATGATGTGTGTTGGAAAAAGTAAATAATATAGATTATAGATTTAGAAAAGAAGGGGAAAATATATTGTTAGCATTTAATGTAATAACATCAGAAATGTTTTTCTTAAAAGGCAATAGTAAAGATTATGTTACAGCTTTGTTAAATAACCAGAAATATAACGGAAAAATTAATGATAAAAATATTGAAATTTTAAAAAATAAAAAAATAATTTTAGGAGGTTAAGGATGGAATATAAGAACATGAATATTACAATTGATGTAACTTCAAAATGTAATCTAAGATGTAAGCATTGTAGGGTCAACGAAATAGGATATGATATGACATTAGATGAAATTGAAGAAGTCTTTAATAAGCTAACAGATTTTAAACCAAGAGGGGTATTTATAAGTGGTGGTGAGCCACTAATTAGAGATGACATAGTTGAGATTGTTAAAAAATCTAAAAAATTAGCACCAGTAACAATTCTTAATACAAATTCATTATTATTGACGGAAAATAAGCTTAAAGAATTAATTGATTCTGGTCTTAATTATATTCAGGTTAGTGTAGATGGAATAGAAGAACAACATGACTATATTAGAGGAAAAGGTACATACAAAAAAACTATAGAGAAAATGAAAATGATAAATAAATATTCTGACCAAATAAAGTTACATATTAGTAGTGTTGTATCACAAAAAAATATAGACTATATGGAGGAATTTGCTAGACAAATTCTTGAAATTGAAAAGATAAAGGCGCAAATTTTGGGCTTTAAACGTTTTATACCTAATAATGTTTTAAAAGATATGGCAGCACTAGGAAAAGATGGATTGAAAAAATTATATGAAAACCTTGAGTTATTACAAAAAAAGTATAATGGAAAAACGACAATTGCTTCAGATATGCCTATGAAAAATGTTTTTAATGAAAAACGAGCAATTGAAATTATGAAAAAATATAATTTGAGTTGCGCGGGCTGTTCTGCTGGAGTAAATGGAATTAGTATTAGGAATGATGGAACTGTAACTCCGTGTACACTCTTATATATATCATGCGGAAATATATTAAAACAAAATTTAAAAGAAATATTACAAAATGCTGATATGTTAAAAATTAAGAACCGCGAATTAAAAGGAAAATGTGGAAAATGTCAATATAAACTAATTTGTGGTGGTTGTAGAGCAGCTGCTTATCAAATATCAGGTGATTTTTTAGAAGAAGATTCGGAGTGTTTTATATGATAAAATTAAGTGCGCCAATTTCGGTGGTTTGGGAAATTACAAATAATTGTAATTATAAATGTCCACATTGTAGAGCATATCAAATGTATCATAAAGAAGATGAAAATATAGAAGATACTATTATTCAAGAATTGATAGATTCAAAAGTTATGTTTGTTAATATATCTGGAGGAGAACCATTATTAAATCCAAGAATTTTTGACATAGCTAAAAGATTATCTAATGAAAATATCTATCTTGCATTATCAACAAATGGATATTTTTATTCAAAATATAGAAAAGATATTGTTGATTCAGGAATAAAATTTGTGCAAGTATCATTAGATGGAAAAAAGGAATTGCATGAAAAATTCAGAGGGGTAAAAGGAGCATATGAAAAAGCTATTGAAGCATTGAAAATGGCTAAGGAAGATGGACTAAGAACTCAAATGAATGTTACAATTACATCAAGTAATATAAACAATTTAGAATGGAATTATAATATAGCAAAAGAAATACATATTGATAAAGTATTTTACAGAAGAGTTGTACCATATGGTAAAGCAAAAACGAATAAATATGTTCTACCTGAAAAAAAGTTATACTATGAACAAATAAGAAAATTATCAAAATTAGATAGCAAGGATTTGCAAGTAGCAATAGATGATCCTATATTAAATGTTTTAAATAATATCCAAGGTACAGAATATATTGCATGCGGAGCAGGAATAAATAATTTAGGAATATCAAGTGAAGGAAATGTTTATCCATGTATTTTCTTAAGAGAAAAGATAGGAAATTTAAAAACTAATAAGTTAGTGGATATTTGGAATAATAGTATTACTTTAAAAAAATTAAGAGAAAGAAAGATAGAAAAATGTGGAAAATGTAAATATAAATATAGTTGTGGTGGCTGTCGAGCTTTTTCAGGAATTTATAAAAAAGATAATTTCTGTCCACTTTGATTTATGGAGGTTATAGAAAATGTCAATTTATCCTAAAAATATTAGTAATGGAGAGAATTTAATAATTCATTTAAGATTTTCTAATAAAGGTAGAAAAATACAAAAAGTGAGATATGTATTATCTGTTTCAAATCCCAACGATAAACAAATCTTTTTAAAAGAGGATAATGTGATTTTAGGTGTTGGGAAAGATGAATTTATAAAACAATTATATTACTCATTGTACATTAATAATAGATTTATACCAGGAAAATACATTGTAAAGTTTTATATGATATGTAATGAACATATTATAGAGTCAGAAACTAAAGATAATGATTATTTTTATGTAGAAAATTTAAAATATTATAATTTAAATGGTAATACAATTATAAATAATAATTCCGATGAAAAAACAAATTTTAAATTATATAAAGGAACAAATATAGAAAAATTTACAATCAACGGAAAGCAAAAGCTAAGATTGAAAGGAAAATATAATTATATTGAATATGCAAATAATAAAATTGATTTAATAAAAGATAAAAATAAAAGTTAATTATAATTAACAATAAAAACTTTAAAGGAAGTGAAAAAGGTGCTTATTGATTCACATATTCACATTGGAAGGAAGCATGAATGTGAAAAAACTATTAAGAATTCAAAATATAAAGATATTTATAAAATTTATTCATGTATTAATCCAAAGACAATAAGAGATACAGATATTTTTTTACGAGATGTAGATAACTTTTTTGCAATTCCATTGTTCTTTTGTGAAACAAATATAGAGAAAGCAAATGATGATCTAATTAAGCGAGTTGAAAACAATCCAAAAGCAATACCTATTTTATTAATGTGCAAAAATCAGAACTTAAATAATTTAATATTTTTATTAAATTATAACATTTTAAAAGAACATTTTACATTACATAATCCAAAAGATATTTCTAATAGAAATGAAACATATGATTATTTAAATAGTCAAGAAGGCTTTTTATTATTACATACATTATCTAATAGTACATATCAGCATGTAATGCATTTACGAAAAGAATATCCTAAAATGAAAATTATTGTAGCTCATTTAGGAAGAAATGGAAGTTGTGATTATGACTTTACAACGGATATGATTGACAAGTTATATTCTGATGAAAATATTTATACAGATATTTCTACAATTCGAAATCCGGATTTAATAAGATATGCTTTTAAAAAGTTTGGAAGTTCAAGAATTTTATATGGATCTGATTTTCCATTTGAAAAAAATCCGGGAATAAGAGAAAAGGATTATATTCAACCTGCTATTAAAGCAAATTTAAAAGATGATGAATATGATAATTTGTTTTTTAGAAATGCAGAGGAAATTATAAGATTAACAAAAACAAGAAAAGAGGGAAATGATGTAAAAGATGAAATGGAACGTTGAAAAAAGCAAAAAAGAAGATTGCAGGGCAATTGTAGAATTTATAACAAAAACATGGAATCAAACATATAGAGGTATTGTGAATGATGAATTCCTTGATAATTTAGAAAAAACGGAAGAAAAAAGATATATCAATGCTATGAATAGTTTTGATAAAAGATCAAATATGCAATACATAATAAAAAAAGATAACAAAATAATAGCATATTTAAAGTTATCTAAAATCAAAAATGATGAATATAAAGAATCTATAGAATTACAGTCACTTTATGTATTAAAAGAATACCAAAAAACAGGAATTGGAAAAGAATTAATACAAAAAGCATTTAATGAAGCAAAAAAAGCAGGATATAAAAAAATGATTATAGGATGTTTAGAAGAAAATAAATCAAATGGCTTTTATAAAAAAATGGGTGGTAAATTCATAAAGAAAAGAGAATTTAATTTACCAAATCAAACTCTATATGAAAATGTATATGAGTATAATTTATAAATGATAATAAAAAGTTATACTTTCTTAATAATACAATTTATATTCAGAAAATATTATAAGCAAAAATACACCATAATGCTAAATGTAGAGCACTATGGTGTATCCCATTTTACTGCTTAATTTTATTTACCTGATTAATTATTTGCCCAGGCATACCAATTACTAAGTCTTTATTCCCGTCTAAAGTATTATATTTTAATATAGTATAATCTTTATACAAATATTCTGTACTTCCGCCATCGCTGTAATAGCCAGTTTCACAAATTCCATATTTTTCGTCCATTTTTGCCTGATCAATAATATCTTGAACTGTTATTATTTTTTGATTTAAAGCATCTTCCAATGAATATGTCATATTACCTTCTACAGTGATAGATACGTCTCCGCCAAAAGTGTATACTGCAAAGTCAGCATTGTCAAACTGATTTTTTGCTGCAATTTGATTTATACCTAAATCTTTTCTTTGTGAGTACATTAACTCATCAAATTTCTTTGTATATGCTGAACTATCTAGGTTGTATTTACAGATTACTGGGAATTCCAATTCAGCTGTCTTGTTAACAGAATATAGAATTAGACTAACCTCGCCATCTGTAGTCTTTCTTCTTAGAAAATAGTGCAATTTATCAAACCTTTCTTCACTGTCATCAGTTGTTAATTTGTAATATCCGTAATATTTTTGATAATCTTCATACGATGCCCACGAATTCATAATCGTCTGGTTTACAGTATTTTCAGTGCTATCGTTAGTATTTTCACCAGGGACAAATTCTAATTTTACATTTTTTGTTGTTCCATCTGTAGTAGTTTCAATCTGCAATGTAGATGCTTGGTCATTGTTAGAAGTGCTAATAAAATCATCAATCAAATTTTCATTTTGAATATTACCATTATTGATAATAACAATATCAGCATTAGCAACTTGGCTAGAATCTTCAGCATTGTCCGTTGTAGGAGCTTTAGCCACATCATTTACTTGATTCACTTTGTTGCGATTAATAAAAAATACAATTCCACATATTATCAGAACAACTAAGATTATCCCTATAATAATTAATATTTTTTTCTTCATTTATACCACCTCTACCCTTTCTATTATTTAGACAATTTACGATTAGGTTTTAGTTGGTTTTTTATCAAAAAAATTATTAGTAGTATAAAGAAGATTATAGAAAGCCCAATAAGGCCAAAGCCCTTATAATCCATAGCAGAACTACTTTGAGTAGTATCAGAAATGATATTTTCTTCTTGTACTACTATTTCGTTTTGCTCTGTAATATTTTCATCTGTAACATTTTTGCTAATGATATTTTCCTCAACCGTATTTTCTGAATCACTTCGATTCATAGAGTTTTCCTCTTCAAAGATATTATTAACATCTTGCGCAACATTTTCTTGTGATTTGGTCTGATCTGGTTCATTAACAGTTGTGTTAGTGGTTGTATTTTCAGTGGTATTAGAAACTGTATTTTGTTCTGTTGGGGTTTCTTCAACTTTAGTACTTGAAATTATTGACTTTATTCCTAATACAAAAGTAATAATAAACATTGCCAAATTTCCCAAAATCAATTTGATTGAATGCAAACTTTTGTAGTATCTCCATTTTACAGTTCCAATAGGCTCATTTGTCAATGCACTTATCTCTTTAAACGAAAAGCCAGACAGTATTTTTAAAGAAACGATTTCCTTCTCTTTGTCATTAAGCTTACTTATTAATTTATTAAATTGCATATAATCAATCGATTCATCTATGTCGTTATTTTTATCTTCAATTTCATAAAGATTATCTAAAGAGACCTTATTTTTAGCTTTTTTTAAAGCATTAATTGATTCATTTTTAGTCAAAGTATAAAGCCAAGCAGATTCTTTATCAGTAGGAAGCTTAGATTTATCTAGCTCATATATTTTTGTAAATACAATTTGAACCACATCTTCTGCATCAATCTTATTTTTTAATATTGAAAAGGCAATACCATAAACAAGATTTTTGTATTTACTATATAATTTTTCAAAACCTGCAGACTTATTTTCTTTTAAATTTGAGAAAATTTCTTTTAACTCTTGATTATTTACTTTTAACATAATTTCACCTTTATCTATTATATCACAGGGTAATTTCATAAAATATTACAAAATTGTAATATTTAAAGATATATGTTAAAATCTTAGTGGTGATAACAATG
>CALXJQ010000034.1 GCA_944388665.1 uncultured Clostridia bacterium | reverse complement strand
TAATAAACATCAAAAAATAACATCAGATTTTGATAAATTACTTTTAGAAACAAAAAAGTTGGATGAAAAGAAATGAGGTTATATATTATAACCGCAAAAACAGAAAAAATCTTTATAACTGAAAAATTGCCAAGAGGGACGTAGCTTAATGGCAAAAAATTGCCAAAAAGGTACGTCCCCAGTGGCAAAGTTCATATAACCATTGCATTTTGTTAAAGAATAATATATAATAATAAAAACCTTAAAATATAATTATATTTTGAGTTGCCCTTTAAAAGAAAGAGGTAGTACTATTATGAAAAAATTTATTTCAAATTACAAATCAACAATTATTTTAATTGTTGCCATTATTGTAGGAGCAATAGTGGGAATCATTTTTCAAGAAAAGGCAACAGTGTTAAAGCCATTAGGAGACATTTTTTTAAATCTTTTGTTAGTCGTCATTGTTCCATTGATTTTTCTAACTATAACAACATCAATTACTAAAATGAAGACACCAAAGAGACTAGGAAAAATAGTGATAACGATTTTGTGCGTATTTTTGGTGATGTCAATTATTGCTGTTTTTGTAGGGTTGGCAAGTACATATTTTGTAAAATTGGTGGACACTGAAGATGGTGAAAAGATTCGTGCATCATTGGAAGAAAATGTTATTGAAGATGGTACGGAAGAGGAAACAGAAGAAACTTCAATACTTCAAAGTACAGCTGATTTATTAACGGTCGATGATTTTTCAAAATTACTTTCTAAAGAAAATATTATTGCGGTATTAGTATTTGCGATAATATTTGGAATTGCTGTGAATATGACAGGTGAAAAAGCTAAACCTATAGTAGATTTTTTGTCAGCTGCAAATGAGGTAATTAACAATGTGGTAAAGATAATAATGTATTATGCGCCAATAGGCTTAGGATGTTATTTCGCGTCATTTGTAGGCAGTTTTGGGGCATCTATAGCGGTAGGTTATTTAAAAACTTTTGTTGTTTATACAGTGGTCGCAGTTGTTTTTTATATTGTAATGTATACAATATATGCATTTATAGCAGGTGGAAAAAATGGAGTAAAGGCCTTTTGGAAGAATGTAGCACCATCCACTTTGACTGCTCTTGCAACGTGCTCTAGTGCTGCGTCAATACCGGTAAATATTCAATGTAGCAAAAAGATGGGCGTGCCTGACGATATAGCTGAAACTACAATACCTTTAGGAACAAGCTTTCATAAAGATGGATCAATAATTGGATCAGTGTTTAAAATAATGTTTTTAGTATGTTTATTTGGCACGCCACTATCTACAGCTGGAGACATTGCTGGAGTCATTGGAGTAGCTTTGCTTGCAACATTACTAGTAACAGCAGTTCCAATTGGCGGTGGAACAATTTCAGAAATGCTTATATTAACAATGCTAGGATATCCTATTGCGGCATTACCTATTTTAACCATGATTGCCACAATAATAGATGCACCAGCAACTGTACTAAATGTTTCAGGTGACACAGTTGCATCTATGCTGGTCACCAGAATTGTAGACGGAAAAAAATGAACTTTGGGGACGTTCTTTAAAGTTCAAAAAAATTATTAATGTGTAGATTAACAATTATAAATTTTGAACTTTAAAGAACGTCCCCAAAGTTCAAAATATCGGAGGTAATGAAATAAAATGTCAAAGAAAATAAAAAATGAAAAAGCACAAAGCAAAGAACAAAAGGTTAAAGGTAAAAGCAGTAAATGGATAATTGTAGTACTCCTAATAATAATCGTAATACTAATTTGTATTATTTGCAATTTTATATATGAAAAAAGGCAAGAAGAAGCTTTAAAAAACACAAAATATTATTCTGAAGTTGATAAAAGCTTTTATTTACAAGATGGAAAACTATTTATTTTTGATATTATTGGCAATCCTGTTCAAGTCCCAGGGGACTTTTCTCAGATGACTGTAGCAGATTATGAGGAAGAAAATCATCAATCAAATCCAAAGATAGGGAATGTATATTTTTATTATAAAGTTGATGATAAAATTTACTTAGTTATGTCAAACAATACCAACTTTAATGAATGGACAATTAAGGAGCTAACAAGTGAATATATGGGCATTCCAAGTGGTTCAGCGATTAAATGTATTAGGATAAGTGGAAATTATGGTTATATCTTTTACGTTGATTCAGAAGGCGCTGGAAAG
This sequence comes from uncultured Clostridia bacterium, assembly GCA_944388665.1. Classification (GTDB taxonomy): domain Bacteria; phylum Bacillota; class Clostridia; order TANB77; family CAG-508; genus CAG-269. The sequence goes on along the minus strand of CALXJQ010000034.1, from coordinate 13,091 downwards.
GTATTAAAATCAACGACAGAAGGAGATTATTGGCAAGAAGTGGGAACCGATTTCACTCTTAATGACAATTGCACTTTAAAGTTCTTAAATAAGTTTGGGATGACCTTCGATGGCTTTTTAACAGTTCCAAGTGAAGATGGCGAGGAGTGTGATTTGTATAGGGTTGACAATACTAGTGAAGCTACCTTCGTGAAAATTGACCTATCCGCATTAGGTGATTCTAATAAAAATTTTGGTTATTATAGCATGCCAACATATTTGGACGATTCAGGTATGGCCATCACTATGTATGCGGGTGAAAGCAAAGATGATACAAATTTAACTCAATTTGTATCAACAGATGATGGCGCAACGTGGAAAACGATGACCGAATATCAGAATCAAAAAGCAGAGGAAGCAGAAAGAGAAGATGAACTTAAAAATAGATATGATCAAATGGCAGAAAACCTTGATCAGAGCGTGTTTTTGACCGATTTCGAAAATTACAATGTAGATTCTGACGAAGTAAAAATATCAGAAGAAAAAGCAAAACAAATCGCTGAGAAAGGCTTTCAGGAATCAGCTGCAAGGATTGCTGGAGAAGGGATAAGAGACACAGAAGAAGAATCTATTGAAATCAGAGAAGTAAGTCCAAATAATTATTTTACTAGGAAACACAACGAAGGCGATGATGTCTATACCAATATTAAAAGAAAAGCTTATGTCGTAACGAAGAAAAACAACATGGGCAATGGCGTTATGGTCTATGTTGATGTAACCACTGGCCTAATAATTGGTGGAGCAGCTTTCGGCGATTGAACTTTGGGGACGTTCCTTAAAGTTCAAAACCGAAATAGCGCAGGGCTCTAAGTGTTCAGCCTTACATACAAGATGAACTTTGGGGACGTTCTTTAAAGTTCAAAAATAATTTATTTATAGTAAGAGGAAGTGATAATATGGTTAGAAATGCCAGAAAGAATGTTTGCTCCAAGTTCTTTCATGTTATGATACAGGGAATAAACAAGGAGTACATATTTCAAAATGAAAATGAAATTAAAACTTATTTGAAATATTTAAAGGAAAAAACGGCAAAAAGAAATTTGCAAATTATAGCGTATTGCATAATGAATAATCATGCACATTTTTTGATACACACAGACGATATTTTAGAAATTACCAAATTGATGAGTCAGGTGAATACTAAATATGCCATTTTTTACAATAGGACTCACGATAGGCGCGGATATGTTTTTAAAAATAGATATAAATCAGAGCAGATTGTGTCATATTCGCATTTGATAAGTTGTATAAATTATATACATAATAATCCTGTAAAAGCAGGAATGTGTGCTGAAAAAGGAGCATATAAATATTCCAGCTATAATGAATACAAAAAAGATTGTCATGTGCTGGATATGACTGCAATACAGAAGATTTTTAGAAAATATAATATATTTGTTTCTGATATTTTTAATGGAAAGTATGAATCTGATAATTTTATAGAGGAAGATGTTGGAGTTGAAGATAAAGAAAAATTAAAAAAACAAATCATTAAAGATTTTTGTAATAAAAATAATATTACTAAAATTTCAGAAATTGCCAGCAATAAAAAATACCTGAAGGATTTGGCAACTATACTGTATATAAAACATAGCTTTACGCAAAAGGAAATTGGCGAAATATTAGGTGTAGGCAGATTAAAGATTCACAGAATTTTGAACTATAGGGACGTTCCTAAAAGTTCATCCTTTGGTTTGATTCCAAAACAAAATTCTTGTCAAAAATAATTTGAGTTCGGTTTTTTCAATATTTTAGTTCAAATTAAAATTTATAGCGATTCAAAAAATTTCAAAGCTAAGATTTAAAATGAAAGTTGATGAAAATATTTAAAACTAATTTGAAGCAAAAGCATATAAAAAGTTTGCAAAAAATAGGGTTTAGAAATCTCAGAGCTCAAAGAAAAAAATGAACTTTAAAGAACGTCCCCAAAGTTCATCTTGTATGTAAGGCTGAACACTTAGAGCCCTGCGCTATTGCGACTTTGAACTTTAAGGAACGTCCCCAAAGTTCAATTTTAGAATGCTCAGTCAATGAATTGACAAGATATGGCAAATGGTATAAGCTAAGGATAAAATGCTATATGAAGGAGGTTCAAAAATGCAAGGTATCAGAGTTGGAAATAAAGTTTCAAAATATCCTATAATTCAAGGCGGAATGGGCGTAGGAGTTTCATTGCATAATTTAGCTGGAAGTGTGAGCAAAGAAGGAGGAATTGGCGTAATTTCTACGGCAGATATTGGCTATCAGGAAGAGGATTTTTATCAAAATCCGATGAAGGCTAATTTGAGGGCGATAGGCAAAGAGATAAAAATGGCAAGAGATATTGCTGGCGAAGATAAGATTTTGGCAGTTAATATTATGGTGGCTTTGAGAAATTATGCTGAAATAGTGAAGGAGTGCGTTAAGCAAAAGATTGATTTGATTATTTCAGGCGCAGGAATTCCAAAGGATTTGCCACAGTATGTTAAGGGTACATGTACGAAAATTGCTCCTATAGTTTCTTCTTTGAGGTGCTGCAAGCTTATTGTAAAGCATTGGATGAGCAAGTATGATTATGTTCCAGATATGATTGTTATAGAAGGACCAGAGGCTGGCGGTCATTTAGGATTTAAAGAGGATGAGCTTACTGAAGAAAATAAGCCTAAGTTAGAGGATATAACTGTTGAAGTTGTAAATTATATAAAAGAAGTAGAAAAGGAAACATCAAAAGAAATACCAGTTATTAGTGCTGGAGGAATTTGGGATGGCAAGGATATAAGAAGATTTTTAGATTTGGGAGCAGATGGCGTGCAAATGGCAACGAGATTTGTTGCAACTGATGAATGCGATGCGTCAGATGCGTTCAAACAAGCTTATGTCAATGCTAAAAAGGAAGATATTAAAATAATAAAGAGTCCAGTCGGAATGCCAGGTAGGGCTATAAATAATGAGTTTATAAAAAATACAAAAAAGGAGAAGCCAAAAATTGATAAGTGCTATAATTGCATAAAAACTTGCAATGTAGCAACTACACCATATTGCATAACCAAAGCACTAATAAATGCAGTAAAGGGTAATATGAAGGATGCGCTAGTTTTTTGTGGAAGCAATGTTGATAAAGTAAAGGAAATTGTTTCTGTGCACAAATTAATGAATGAATTAGTAAGCGAGATGTAGCGATGGCTAGGCTGATTAATTATATATTTAGTTTTAAACTAGATTTTAAAATTGATTAAATATTGAAGCAAAAAGACACTTGGGAAAACTCAAGTGCCTTTTTGCCTATAGAGGAGTAACTACTCTCTCAATAGGTTGTTGATTTTTGATACCAACCACTCTGGTAAAGAGAAGTTGCAAATTGCATTTCGGAAGATTTCTGGAAATAAAATCCCAGTATTGTGAAGGTATTCTTCAATAATTCTCCTTTTAAACTTTCGATGTTGTTGCCAACCTTCCATCATCCCATACAGGATGTACTGCACTTCAACTGGAACCAATGGAAATTGCATGTAGTCCAAATTAATTAGTTCAGTTTGACTTTCAGAATAGTTGTATTGGAAAGTCGTACCAAAAGTATTGACACGGAATCCAGCGATAATATCTACATCACATCTGTAAAAGAAGTAATGTAAATATTTGTCAGATTCACAATAGCCATTTCCACCAGTTTCTAGCAGTTCGGCGCCAGAAGTGTTCATTATTTCCATTACCTTGGGAATGTCAGTGAGTTGCACGATAATATCAAAATCGTGAAAATCATCAACGATTCCACGGAAGAACAAATTGGACGAACACGCCAGACTCCAACGTACATTTTCCTTTTGAAACAGTTCTTTCAACCTAAAAAAAGCTTTCCGCCTTGTTTCAAAATTTTTGTCAAAGAAGGCTAGAAGATTATTTGTTTGCTGAATGTTGTAACATTTTGCTGTCATTGCTCTCTTCTCCAATCATAAAAAATTTATTATATAATTATCATATCACAAATCAACACTTATGTCAACTTAAACAACCCCAAAAAAATAAACACAAAATTAATTTAAAATTCAGTTTCCTTTGCTTGCTTAATTTACTCTTATATAGTAAAATAATGATATGAACTTTAGGGACGTTCCTTAAAGTTCAATGAAACTTCAAATAAAATAAAAAATAAAATGAGGGGAACGATAAAATGAGTACATTAACGTTTTTAGGATTGGATGCAGGTTTTGGCCAGAAGAACAACTCTGCTTATATAGAAACAAATGAAGATGAAGGAAAAAAATTGACCTTGATAGACTGTGGTTTTACAGTTTTTGAACAAGTAAAAGCAAAATTTGATTTTAATAGTTATGACAAAATAGATATAATTATCACGCACTTACATAATGATCATGCGGGTTCATTGAGCCAACTAATATTATATTTGTGGTTTAATTATAATAAAAAAGTAAGAATATTAAGTAAATGCAGAAATTTAGAAAAGTATTTAGAAATCACGGGTACTCCGGCTGACTCTTATGAATTGCAACAATCAGCAGAAAATGTAGAATTTATTAAAACAGAGCACGTAAAATATTTAGATGCTTATGGATTCAAAATGACAGTAGCAGGCAAGAAAATTGTCTATACAGGAGATACAAATACATTAGAGCCGTTTTTGCTATATTTACAGGGGGCTGATGAATTCTATGTAGATGTTTCTAGGTATGGAGGTGCGCATTTGAAAATAACAGATGTGTCAGAAAAGTTAAAAGAAATTGAATCTACTGGCACGCAAGTATATCTAATGCATTTAGATGACAAAGAATTTGTCCAAAGGTATGGAACATTACCAGCTGAAATTGAACTTTAAGGAACGTCCCCAAAGTTCGAAAGTTCAAAAAAAGGAGAAACGGTTGAGATAAGCGAAAAATAAGAAATGAACTTTAAGGAACGTCCCTAAAGTTCAAAAGGAGGTAAATAAGTGAGCAGTACTGGTGAAGTTGAAATGAATAAGAGTAAGGAAAAGATGGTTTTGATAGATGGAAATAGCATTATGAATAGGGCATTTTATGGTATTATGGGGAATAATATGTTAATGACGCAAGATGGAACTTACACGAATGCGGTGTATGGCTTTTTGGCGATTCTTTTTAGGTTACTGGAGGATGTAGATCCGCAGTATATTGTTGTGGCGTTTGATTTAAAGGCGCCAACGGCAAGACACAAGTTGTATGAGGGCTACAAGGCGACAAGAAAGGGGATGCCTGATGAGTTAGCTGCACAAATGCCTATTATTAAGGATATTTTGAAGGCGATGAATATTGATATTGTTGAGATGGAAGGCTACGAGGCTGACGATGTTTTGGGCACGCTTGCGACTTATGGAGCTAAGAGAGGGCTTAAGGTTACAATTTTGTCTGGAGATAGGGATACTTTTCAGCTTGCGACAGATAATATAACTATTAGGATTCCTCACACTAAGGGCGGAAGGACTGAAACGGACGAATATGATAAAAAAAGGATTATTGAGAAGTATGGAGTGACACCAAAGCAATTGATTGATGTGAAGGGATTACAAGGTGATACTTCAGATAATATTCCTGGTGTGCCTGGCGTTGGCGAAAAGACTGCGTTGACGTTAATTAAGAAGTACGGCTCAATTGAAAATTTGTATGAGAAGTTAGCAGAAGGTAAAACTGATTTGAAAGGCAAACAAAAAGAGAAGATTGAGTCAAATAAGGATTTGGCGTTTTTGTCAAAAACGCTAGGAACAATCAATTTGAAGGTGCCAATTGATGATAAGTTGGATGATTTTAAGCGTGAGGAATGGGATAGGCCAAAGGTGCTAGAAATTTTTCAGAAGCTTAATTTTAACAGATATATCGATAGATTCAATTTGAGAGGAGAGGCAAAGACAAGTGCGAAAATCAGTGATGTGGGAGAGCTTTTCCAGCAGGTTGAAAAATCAGAAAAAGAAATTATAGAAATTGTAAAAACGCAGGGACAGATGACTTTTTATTTGGTTACAGAGGGCGATAGAAATCCCGAGAAGATAATCAAAGAAAAAATTAAAGCGTTTGTTATTTACAATGCTGAAAAAAAGGAAGTTTATTGTTTAAAAATTGACGAAAATCAGATGATTAGTGATAGCTTGAAGGCTGTTTTGGAAGATGCAGATATCAAAAAAACGAGTATCGATTTAACTAAGACTTATATTTTACTAAAGCAGAATGGGGTTACGCTAAACGGAATTAGCTACGATATAGCAATTGCTGCATATATATTGAACCCTACAAACAATAAGCTAGAAATAGATAGACTAATTGAACGATTTTTAGGTCAGGATATCGCACAACTTATTGAGCAAAAGAAGCAGGAGCAAATGAATTTGTTTGATAATATTGATCATGAGGAGGAGATGAAGAAAAATAGCCTAAGGCATGGTATTTATGCATATTCAATCAATGAAATAAAGAATATAACAATGGCAAAATTGGAAGAAATAAATGCAAAGGAACTATTTGAGCAAATTGATATACCAACAATTGAGGTGCTATCAAATATGCAGTGGAATGGTATGAAGGTTGATGAAGAAGAGCTTAGTAGGTTTGGAAAAGAGCTTACTGATAAGATTGACGCTATCACAAAAATTATTTATGAGATGGCTGGCGAGGAATTCAACATAAATTCTACAAAGCAGCTTGGTGAAATTTTGTTTGAAAAAATGAAGTTGCCAGTCAAGAAAAAGACAAAAACAGGCTATTCTACTGATGTAGACGTCTTGGAAAAATTAAAGAAAGAGGACCCAATAATTGAGCAAATTTTGGAATATAGGCAGTTAAATAAATTGAATTCGACTTATGTTGAGGGCTTAAAGCCTTACATTAATCCAAAAACGAAGAGAATTCATTCATTTTTCCATCAAACAATAACTGCCACTGGTCGAATAAGCTCAACTGAGCCTAATCTACAAAACATTCCAACCAGGTTCGAACTTGGAAAGCAGGTAAGAAAAGTCTTCAAGCCTGAAGATGGAAAAGTCTATCTTGATGCGGATTATTCGCAAATAGAGCTAAGAGTTTTGGCTCACATTTCTGGTGATGCTCATATAATTGAAGCTTTCAAAGAGGGGCAAGATATTCATAAACAGGCAGCATCAAAAGTCTTTAGAGTGCCAATTGACCAAGTCACAAAAGAGCAAAGGACCCACGCTAAAGCAGTCAACTTTGGTATAGTCTATGGAATCAGTGACTTCGGCTTGGCAGAGCAACTTGGTGTTTCACGTAAGCAAGCTAAGGCCTACATCACAGAATATTTAGAGCAATATCCAGGCATCAAGCAATTCATGACCGACATCGTAGAAAAAGCTAAAGAAGACGGGTACGTAGAAACACTGTTCCATAGAAGAAGATACATTCCAGAGCTAAAATCAAATAACTACACTGTTAGACAGTTCGGCTCAAGAGTAGCAATGAACACTCCAATACAGGGCACTGCGGCTGACATAATGAAAATAGCAATGATAAAAGTACTAAAAGAAATAAAAGCAAGAAAATTGCAATCAAAAATAGTTTTACAAGTACATGATGAAATGATGATAGAAGCTCCGGAAGAAGAAAAAGAACTAATGAAAAGAATAATGAAACAATGCATGGAATCAGCTATAGAGCTAAAAGTACCACTAGTAGTAGAAATTTCCGAAGCAAAAACTTGGTACGACTGCAAATGAACTTTGGGGACGTTCCTTAAAGTTCAAAAAGAAAAAAGCAGGAAATAATTGGTATAAGCGAAAAATTAAAGATGAACTTTAAGGAACGTCCCTAAAGTTCAAGAAATGAGAGGGGAGATAAAAGTTTTTTGAAAGGAGAGAAATAAGTTTTGAAAAACAATAATAGAAGCAATAACAAAGTCAATGTTCATAATAGTAGGCTAATAATGGCAATTACAATTGCTTTGGTAATTTGTGCAATATTTGTTTTTCTGTTTTTAAATAGAAATGCTGTGCTCAAGTACTTTTATCCCAAAAGATATGAAGAAATTGTGAACAAATATCAGACTGAATATAATGTAGATGCAAATTTGATTTATGCTGTCATAAAAGCAGAGAGCAATTTTAATAATGAAGCAGAGTCCACGCAGGGAGCAATAGGACTTATGCAATTGATGGAAAATACAGCAAAAGATGTAGCTAATAAAAATGGGATTGAGCTTGATGGCGAAAATATTAGAGAGTGCTTGCTTAATGAGGATACAAATATTAATATTGGGACAAAATATTTGCAAACACTTATTGATAGATATCATAATATTGAAGTTGCTTTGGCTGCATATAATGCAGGGATTGGTACTGTGGATGGCTGGATAGAAAAAGGTATTATAAGTGCTGATGGAAGTGATATAGAAAATATTCCATATAGGGAAACTAATAATTATGTAAGAAAAATTTTACGTGATTATAGAATTTATCAGCACATATATAATGAATGAACTTTGGGGACGTTCTTTAAAGTTCAAAAAATTTATCAGAAGCATGAAGTAAATTAACAATAATAAATTTTGAACTTTAAAGAACGTCCCCAAAGTTCAAAGAGAAAAAAACGGGAAAGGGCTGATATAAGCGAAAAATTAATAATGAACTTTAAGGAACGTCCCTAAAGTTCAAAAGGAGAAAGGAAAGATGATAGTAGAACAACTGATTTTGGTGATAATTGTAATTGTGGTAGTTGTGTTGGCATTTTTGCTGATTAGGCGTGAGCTGAAAAAGAAGAATGCAACGTTTTGGGAGTTGATGAAGCTTCAAAGGGCGAGGCTGTATACTTTTATGGGCGAAAAGAAGAAGGCTAAGCAGCAATTGCTTGATGTGATAGAGAAGCGCCCAGGTAGTTATAGTGCGCATAAGATGCTGGCTGATATTTATAAGGATGAAGGGGGAATGAGGAAGGCTATAGATGAGTATGTGCAAGCGATTGAGATAAATAAGCAGGATTATGATTCGTATTTTACGGTGGCGGAGTTATTGAATAGTCTTGATAAGCAGGATGAAGCGGCTGAGATGCTTACGAGTTTGCTTCACAAGAAACCGGAGATATATAAGGCAAGCGTGCTTCTTGGGGATATTTTGGTTCAGAAGGAGATGTATAAGGAGGCTGCGAATGTTTATCAGGATGCTTTGAGATATAATCCATTGAGTTTTGATTTGAATTATAATTTGGGCATTGCGTATACGATGTTGAATGATTTTCAAAGTGCAAAGGCTTGCTACGAGAAGGCAGCACAGATAAATGCTTTGGCATATAATGCAAAGTATTGTTTGGCGGAAATAGCCTTGATTTATAAGGATTTGGACGAAGCGGAGAGGCTGTTTGAACAGGCGGTGGAGAGCCCAGAGCTTTCAGCAGATGGATATTATGAGTTGTCTAAGATTTCTTTGATGAGGGGCGACAAGCCTACAGCAATAAGATATATTAATCTTGCGATTGACTGTAATTCTAAAAAAATAGTAGAAAAAGTGAAAAGAGAGCCAATTTTCATACCTATTATGGCTAAGATTTCGATTCCTTTTAATTTGTCAGAGCCGGAGGAGAATAATTTGAAATTGAGGGAGGTAAAGGCTAAAGAGCATTTAGAGAAGACAAGTGAGCTAACGATGAGCCTTAGCCGAGATGACATAAGGGGTGTGACAAGATATAAAAATTTAGAGGATTTTGAGAAGGCATCAGATGGAGAGAAGAATGAAAAAACAATTATTACAAAATAAACTCATAAAATTTGAAAAAATCAATATACTAATAAAAGTAAAGCTTGTGACACGGCCCCAAAAACATCTTACTAAAAAATTAATAAAAGCAAATTTTTTTAGTGGCGAGGAAAATATTAAAAAGCTTTGCATAGAAAATTGGAGGTTTTTATGAGTAATAATTTTGCGATAATTGGTGGCGATTTGCGTACAATAAAGTTGGCACAAAAATTAGCTGAAGACGGAAACGAGGTCTACACTTATGGCCTAGAGCAAGCAGAAGACTTAAAAAATATGCCTAATATATATTTTGCCGAAAGCTTGAAAGAGGCTATTCAGTTGGCAGATATTGCAATAGGACCAATTCCATTTTCAAGTAATGGTGTGGAAATAAATACGCCATTTAGTAATAAAAAAATTACGGTAAGGGAATGTATGCATGCTATAAATGCTAAAGTGCTAATTGCGGGAAATTTAGCGCCTGAGGTATATGAACTGGCAAATGATGAGTATGTAGAAATTATAGACATAATGAAGCGTGAAGAGTTAGCAGTCTTGAATACTATTGCGACTGCAGAAGGTGCAATAGAAATAGCCATTGCAAATACTTCGAAAATTTTACATGGAAGTGAAGTTTTGGTGGTTGGCTTTGGCAGGGTTGGTAAGGTGCTTTCAAGAAAACTTGCGGCTTTGTCAGTAAAAGTTACTTGTGCAGATAAAAAAGATGCCGAATTAGCATGGATAAAGGCTTTTGGATATGAAGAAGTTAATATAAATTCACTTGACAAGAATTTAGAAAAATATGATATAATAATCAATACAGTTCCCGCCTTAATACTTACAAAGGAAAGACTGCAGTATATAAAAAAGGATTGCTTGTTGATTGATTTGGCATCAAACCCAGGTGGAATTGACAGGGAAGAAGCAAAGAAAAGAAAACTAAAGTTAATTTGGGCTTTAGCTCTGCCAGGAAAAGTAGCACCAGATACTACGGCAGAATTTATAAAGCGTACATTGTATAATATAATAAAAAAATAGTTAAATGTTAAATGACAAAGGAGAAGTAGAATGTTTTTTGAAATTTTAAAATCAATATTATTCGGAGTAGTAGAAGGAATAACAGAATGGCTACCAATAAGTAGTACAGGGCACTTGATACTGTTTGAACAATTTGTAAAATTTAAACAAGTGTCTCCAGAATTTTGGAATATGTTTCAGGTAGTAATACAATTTGGAGCAATTTTGGCAGTAGTTTTAATATATTGGAAACGAATATGGCCATTCACTAAAAACAAAAAGAGAGCAATTGCTAAAAGAGGATTGCTTTCACACTTAGATAAAAACATAATGAGTTTATGGGGAAAAATTTTAGTACGGTTGTGTGCCCGCAGCAATTATAGGGTTGTTATTTGACGAAGTTTTCGAAAGATTATTTTATAACCCAATTTGCATAGCAATAGCACTAATAGTTTTTGGTGTTGCATTTATCGCAATAGAAGATAGAAGACGCAAACCTACAAAAGAAAAAAATTCCCAAATTACATATAAAGATGCATTTATAATTGGTATTTTCCAATTGATTGCAGCAATATTCCCTGGAACTTCACGTTCAGGTGCAACAATAATAGGAGGGTTGTTAATAGGCTTATCAAGGCCTAATGCCGCTGACTTTACTTTCTACTTAGCTATTCCAACTATGTTTGGAGCAAGCTTACTAAAGCTAATTAAATTTGGATTAAATTTTACAGGAGCAGAGTTGGCGATATTATTAGTTGGTATGGCAGTTTCATTTATAGTGTCTTTGTTTGTAATTAAATTTTTATTGAACTATATTAAAAAACATAATTTTAAAGTCTTTGGGTACTATAGAATTATTTTAGGACTTATAGTTTTGGCATATTTTCTATTAAAATAGTAAAAAACGAAAAGCGTGTAAATTTACACGTTTTTTATTGTAAATAGTAAAAAAAAGTAGTATAATATTTATGTACGCAAGTATAGGAAGAACTTTTAGGTTCAGTCAATCTGAAAGGAGTTGCAGTATGAGAAATTTTGGAGAACGGCGGTCACGCTACGTAGACATTATGGCTTCCAGTAATGGAGTCACAGGCTCGTGTTTGCTGAACGTTGTGAAGTCCCCGGACAAAAGTACATTTAAGTACATTGTTGATGTAGGAATGCATCAAGGGGATGAAGAAAAAGAAAGTCGAGGAATATTAGATGAGACATTGAACAGAAATTTTTTATTTGACCCAAACAATATCGATTTCGTATTACTAACACACAATCATCAAGACCATATAGGTCGGTTGCCACTGTTGGTAAAAAAAGGCTTTACAGGAAAGATTCTGGCTAGCAAGCCAGAAATCAAATTGGCTCCACTTGCTCTTATGGATTCTTATAGAATACAAAAGAGCAGCGCAAAAAGGTCACATTGCAAAGAATTGTACTCTGAAAAGGATACAATTCAAGCAATACAGATGATGGAAGGCGCAAATTACGAGGAGGTATATGTACCACACCCTAAAACAAAGGTCACATTCTTTAAGAATGGACATCTGCCAGGTGCAAGCATAATACTAATTCAAATCTCTTATTATGGAGAAGATGACATTAATATTCTCTATACAGGAGATTACAAGTCAACCAATAGGTTCTTTGAGGTAACAGAATTGCCTCAATGGGTTAAAGACCTTCCATTGACAGTGGTGATTGAGTCAACTTATGGTGATCAGCATGAATCTGATGTTCACAGGTGTTTTGCACAAAATGTCACAAGACAACTAAAAGATGGCGGAGATGTTATAATATGTGTCTTTTCTTTGGGAAGAGAGCAAGAAGTTTTGGCAGAAATTCGTCAATTACAGGAAAGTGGATTTATCGATCCGAATATTCCCGTGTACGTTGATGGCAAACTTGCTCAGAACTACAATAATCTTTTTGAAGATAGGGAAACACTAGGCATTGATGTAACTTTTAAGGACTTTGTGCCATTCAACTTTAACAATGTTGACAAAGTAACAAGAACGAGCTTGTTGCATAGCCCAGAACAGAAAATTATAATTACTACTTCTGGCTTTGGAACGTATGGCCCTGCGGCAACGTACTTGCCTGAGTTTATAACTCACAAAAATGCAATGATTCATTTTACGACGGGTTATATGCCAGAGTATTCTGTGCGAGGCCAAATGTATAAAGCTCAAGAGGGTGAGACAGTAAAAATTGGAGGAGTCATAAAGAAAAAGTTAGCACAGGTTTGTGCTACGCCGGAATTTTCTGCTCATGCAAGGCAGGAAGAATTACTTGATTTCCTGAAACAGTTCAGAAATTTAAGATTGGTTCTAATTAATCATGGTACTCCCGAAACGGAAAATGC
>CALXJQ010000033.1 GCA_944388665.1 uncultured Clostridia bacterium | reverse complement strand
TCCAAAGAAATGTAAAATTAAATGAAGAAGAAAAAATCAAACAAATATTAGAAAACATAAATATAGACTTAAAGCCAGATGGCAAAATATTTTTAAATGGAGACGATGTAACTGATAAAATCAGAATGCCAGAAGTAAGCGAATTTGTTTCGCAAGTCTCTACATTAAAAATAGTGAGAGACAAAATGGTTGAAATACAAAGAAAAATGTCTGTTGGCAAAAATGTAATAATGGAGGGTCGTGACATCGGCACAGTCGTATTCCCAAATGCCAACGTAAAAATATACCTAGACGCTTCACCAGAAGTAAGAGCAGAAAGGCGCATGAAACAGATGGCTGAAAAAGGCACAAAATTAGACTACGAACAAGTCCTAAAAGAAATAATCGAAAGAGACACTCGTGACTCCAATCGAGCAATTGCTCCACTAAAACAGGCAGATGATGCAATCTATGTAGATTCAAGCAAAATGACAATCGATGAAGTTACAAACAAAATAATTGAAATCATAAAATTTGCCACTAGGAACGTAAATTAATGGCAAAAAATTGCCAAGAGGGACGTAGCAAAATGGCAAAAAATTGCCAAAAAGGTACGTCCCTCATGGCACAAATTGCTAAGAAAGGATGATAATATTGGAAAAATTGAAACAAGGATTTAAAGCTGTAGTAAAATGGATTGTAAGAGGAGCAATATATATATGGTTTAAAGTAGTTTATAGAGTTCAAATAAATGGCTTGGAGAATATTCCAAAAGAGGGGCCACTGATATTTTGTGGAAATCACCGCAGTTATATAGATCCACCTTTGATGGTAGTAACAGCCAAAAGAGATATGAAGTTTTTAGCCAAGGAAGAGTTAACTGAAAATAAGTTTTTGGCATTTTTAGGTTGGGCATTTGAGGCTATTCCAGTAAAAAGAGATGAAAAGGATTTGCATGCAATTAAGGCTTCTTTAAAGGATTTGAAAGAAGGCAAATGTATAGCGTTGTTCCCAGAAGGTACGAGAAATGGCCTTGAAAAAGGCGAAAAGGTAAAAGATGGAGTAGCGTTTTTTGCTGTAAGAAGTGGGGCAAAGGTGCTTCCTTGTGGTATAAAAGGTGGAAAAGGCAAAGGAAGGCTAACTATTACTTATGGCAAGCCATTGGATTATTCTGAGTATAAGGGTTGCAAAGATAAAGAAACTTTAAATAAAATTACTGAAGAAATAATGAATAATATAATTGAATTAGCTAAATAAGCAATTTGACAAAAGCGATAAAAAGTTGTATAATAGTAGAGTTAGACAAATGGAGCGGAAAACTCAAAAATATAAGAGAAAATGGAAGGATGAAATAAGAGATGAATAACCCAAAAATAAGAAACATAGCAATAATAGCACACGTAGACCATGGTAAAACAACATTAGTAGATGCAATGTTGAAGCAAAGCCATGTATTTAGAGATAATGAAAAAGTACAAGACAGAGTAATGGATTCAAATGCAATAGAGAGAGAAAGAGGAATAACAATACTTTCTAAAAATACATCAGTTATGTACAATGGCATCAAAATAAATATAGTAGATACTCCGGGACATGCTGATTTTGGCGGAGAAGTAGAGAGAGTTTTGAAAACTGTTGATGGTGTATTGCTTTTAGTAGATGCATTTGAGGGCCCAATGCCTCAAACTAAGGAAGTTCTAAAGAAATCTTTAGCATTAGGACTAAAACCAATAGTTGTAATAAACAAAATAGATAGACCTGGAGCAAACCCTGAAAAGGTTGTAGACCAAGTGCTAGAATTATTTATAGAATTAAATGCAACTGATGAACAGTTAGATTTCCCAGTTGTATATGCTTCTGCAAAAAATGGAATTGCAAAAATGAACTTGAATGACGAATCTGATAATTTGCATTGCTTATTTGAAACAATTATCAACACAATAAGTGCTCCAAATTGCGATGAAGAGGGGCCAGCGCAGATGCTAGTTTCAAATATAGATTATGATGAATATGTAGGAAAAATTGCTGTTGGTAGAGTGGAAAGAGGAAAAATGGTAGAAGGAATGCCAGTTTCAATATGTCGCAAAGATGACAAGATAACACAAGGAAAAATAACAAAAGTTTACACACATAGAGGCTTAGACAAAGTTGAAGTTGAAGAAGGCATAGCAGGCGACATCATCGAAGTAGCAGGAATACCTGACATAAATATAGGAGAAACAATTTGTGATTTAAACCATCCAGATAAAGTGCCATTTGTTGACATAGATGAGCCTACAGTTTCCATGACATTCAGTGTAAATGATGGACCATTTGCAGGAAGAGAAGGAAAATACATCACTTCAAGACACATTAGAGATAGACTATTTAGAGAATTAGACAGAAACGTCTCTCTACGAGTAAAAGAAACAGACTCTCCAGATTCTTTTGAGGTATCAGGCAGAGGTGAATTGCACTTATCAATATTGATAGAAAATATGAGAAGGGAAGGCTTTGAACTTCTAGTATCTCGTCCAAAAGTTATAATA
This sequence comes from uncultured Clostridia bacterium, assembly GCA_944388665.1. Classification (GTDB taxonomy): domain Bacteria; phylum Bacillota; class Clostridia; order TANB77; family CAG-508; genus CAG-269. Next base: position 12,768 of record CALXJQ010000033.1, on the reverse strand, counting down.
AAAGAAATAAATGGCGAAAAATGCGAACCAATGGAAGACTTGGTTGTAAATATACCAGATGAATCAGTTGGAACAGTTATAGAAAAACTAGGCAGAAGAAAAGCTGAAATGACAAACATGGAACCACTTGGAAACGGTCATACAAAAATAGAATTCAAAATACCTGCAAGAGGCTTAATCGGTTACAGAACAGAATTCTTAACAGACACAAAGGGAGAAGGAACAATGAACCACGTATTTGCAGACTATGAGCCATACAAAGGTGAAATTCAAGCACGTACTCGTGGTACAATAGTAGCTTTCGAAGCGGGAACATCAATCACTTATGGCTTATATAACGCTCAAGAAAAAGGACAACTATTTATTGGACCAGGCGTAGAAGTATATGAAGGCATGATAGTTGGAATAAATTCAAGAAATGAAGACATATCAATAAACGTATGCAAAGAAAAACACTTAACAAACACAAGAGCTTCAGGCTCAGATGATGCATTACATTTAGTTCCACCAATAGAAATGTCACTAGAAAAAGCAATTGAATTCATTCAAGATGACGAGCTAGTTGAAGTAACACCAAAATCAATTCGTCTAAGAAAGAAAATTTTAAATACTAAGGAAAGAGAAAGAGCAGCCAGAAGTAAAGCAAAATAAAATTTGCCAAAAGGAACGTACCTTTTTGGCAATTTTTTAAGTGAACTTTGGGGACGTTCCTTAAAGTTCATACTCGTTTTTTCCATTAGTTTTAGGCATTTATTATATTTTTAAAATGAACTTTAGGGACAGTCTTTAAAGTTCACTTAAAATTTGTTTATTCTTAAAAATGAACTTTAAGGAACGTCCCCAAAGTTCAAAAGAAAGTGAGAGAATAGAGTTATGATAAATAAACAAGAATTAGAAAAGATAAAAGAAAAAGCACTTGCAGAACACATACCGATTATTATGGATGAAACTTTAGAAGTTATAGAAAAATACTTAAAGAAATCTAAGCCAAAGACTATGCTAGAAATTGGCACAGCAGTTGGATATTCTGCTATATGTTTTATAGATTTCTTGGCTGAAGGTGGAAGAATAGACACAATTGAAAGAGATGAACAAAGGGTAAGAGAGGCAAGAGAAAACATCGAAAAAGTAGGAGCTGCAAACATGATAAATATTTATGAGGGTGATGCAGTTGAAATATTGCCAACTCTTAATTCAAAATATGATGTGTGTTTTATAGATGCAGCTAAGGGAAAATATCCATTTTTCTTACAACAAGCATTGAGGCTATTAAATGACAATGGCATAATTTTTGCGGATAATATTTTGTACAAAGGATATGTTATGAGTGATTATAATAAACATAAACAACGTACGGCTGTTAGAAATCTAAGAGAATATATAAAAGAGGCTAGTGAAAATGATATGTTGGAAACTGAAATTTTAGATGTTGGAGATGGATTGGCAATAAGTAGAAAAAAATGAACTTTAAGGAACGTCCCTAAAGTTCATTTTCGTCTTTTTCTGTATATGGTGTGTTATGCATGAAATAGAAATCTAATCTTTCTGCATAATTTAGGATATCTCTTCTTGAAATGTCTCTTGGCAAGGAATTGGAAATTTTTTCTCTTTTAGAATATTTCTCATTTGTTATTGATCCATCTTTTATGATGTTTTCTAGTCTAGTTATTAGCATATTTCCGAGGTATGTGGTGGAGTCCCTTTTTCTAAGGACTTCTGCAAATTCGTTGACTAGGTTTTTAGAGTGAACGGTTGCTGTGGAAAATGATGTGTGGCCTGAACTGCATACGCCCATGTATGGTGAGATTGAGCAGGCAAGTGAAAATAGATACTGATCTGTAGGTACTTGTTGAGTGCTTCCGCTTTTATCAGTGAATGTAAATTGTGGCTTGATGCGTATGTGTGATGCAAGCTCTTCAACTCGCTTTGTACGTGCATATCTTTTTCCTTTAGGGGTTTTCAAGAATTCTTTTTTTTCAGATTCTGTAGAAAACGATGGAACTTCATAGTCAGAAATTAGGGTATCTACAGGTGTGTTGCCTAGCTCTGATAAGTAATAGTCAAGTTTATGGGAGTCATTAGAGTCAACTAGTTCAAAAAAGTCATCAACGTTAAATTGTTTTCCACTAAGTCCACTATGGAATGCTGAACCTTTTTTAGCTTCATAATATCTTTTATTTGACTGAGCTTGTAGTTCGATTTTACCAAAAGGTGTTTTTAATATGTAATACAAGGCTGCGAAGCCATTATCTTTTTTTACATTTTTATTAAATTGAGAATTTACATGCAAAGCCTCTTTTATTAAAGGATTTGATAAAACTTTTGGAAGTGTTTCTTCTAAAATGGAATATTCTAATTTATCATAAGCTCTGGAATTTAAGTCATCTAGCAAATCCTCTAAATCGGAAGTTTGTTTTTCTGTAATTGATAAAGCAAAGTTAGAAGTTTGCTCCTTTTCATTGAAAATAGCCTTGATATGTTCTAATTCATCTTGATAAGGAATAGTCCTTTCAAAAGTAAACTCTGGAAAAGTTGAATCTATTAGACGTTCCAAGGTATTTATTCTATATTTAAAATATTCTTCTTCACTCATAAAGCCTTCATCTATTTCTTTTTCAACATTGGATATGAAGAATAAATTATTCTGGCATTTGTCAAAAAGTTCATTTATATTATCAGAAACATATTTCTTTCTGGGCCTTTCTGATGAATTTATATGGTCTAAAACTACTGTGGCTGCTGCAATGTCGTCAGTTACGCCAGGTAAAAAGGCACTTTCAAATTCATCTCGCGAAGATGCAGACTTTAATTTGTCAAAATATTTTTTGTTAAAAAAAGGTGCACCTTTAGAAAATTCTTTCTTTAGATTTGCAGAAAAACTATAGTCACTTTTTATCCTAAAGGGAATGTATGTTGATAAATCTGGATACATTTCTTTATATGTTAAGTAGATTGCAGCTACTAAATAACAAAAATATTCTTTAGTCTCAAAGTCATTTGCGCCAATATAAGCATCAACGAGTTTTTGCGTGGAAGTATTTAGTGTTTGCCTTATATCTAAAGAAGCTATGAAGTTTTTTCGATTTTTATTTTCCATTTATTTCATCCTTTCTACATTTTTCTTTGGCAAAAATGTTTATCTTAATAGCTTAATTATACCACAAAATCGGCATTTAATCAAATTTGACTTGCCAAATAGGAATACACAATTATATAAATTGTTCTAAATTGATTGACATAAATTACAAAAAAATATATAATTATACAGTAAATTATTTGGAAAAAGATGAAAGGAATGCGATAAAAAATGAAAAAAATAGAATTATTAGCTCCTGCAGGTTCATTTGAAAAGGCAAAAATAGCTTTTTTATATGGAGCAGATGCAGTTTACTGTGGGACGTCATCATTGTCATTAAGAACGAGAGCAGACATGAAAGATGATGACCTGGAAGCTACTATTAATTATGCGCACAGTATAGGGAAAAAAATATATGTAACATTGAACATATTTGCGTGGGATGAAAAATATGAAGAAATTATAGAAATGTCAAAAAAACTAGAAAAACTAAAGCCAGATGGTGTAATTGTTGCAGATGGTGGCGTGATGGAAATTATAAAAGAATATGCTCCAAGTGTGCCAATAAATGTAAGTACACAGGCCAACATTGTGAGTCTTCATGCGGCAAACTTCTGGAAGAAAAATGGAGCAAAAAGGGTAATTTTGGCAAGAGAATTGAATAAAGAGCAAATAAAATATATAATGGAAAATAAGCCAGAAGACTTGGAAGTAGAGATATTCATTCATGGTTCAATATGTTTTGCATTTTCAGGAAGATGCTTTTTAAGTGATTTTCTATCAGGTAGAAGTGCAAATTTAGGAGATTGTGCCCAAAGTTGCAGGTGGTCATATAATTTGTATGCAGAAGAAAAAAATAATCCTGGTGAATATATGCCTATAGAAACAAGCCAATATGGTACAAGCATTTTTTCTTCAAAAGACTTATGCTTGATAAAAGAAATTCCAGAGATAATAGATATGGGTATTGATAGCGTAAAAATAGAGGGAAGGCTTAAAACCGAATATTATATAGCAAGTGTTGTAAATGCTTACAGAAATGCAATTGATGACTATCAAAAAGACCCAGAACATTATGATTATACAAGATATTTGAAAGAGTTAGAAAAGGTCAAAACTAGAGGACTAACAACATTTTATTTTAATGATAGAAATAATAAAGATATACAAGAATATGGCGGAAGGCAATATAACGAGGACTATGAGTTTGGCGGAAAGGTAACAGAATATGGAGAAGAAAAATCAATAATAGAAATTAAAAATAAATTACAAATAGGAGATAAACTAGAAATTATTGTGCCAGGAAAGCTAGAACCAGTAGAATTTACCATTGATCAGTTGTGGAATGAAGAAACTGATGAGCCAATTTCTGAAATTAGCCCAGGTGTAAAAGGTCAAAAAGTAAAACTTCGCTTGCCTATTAAATGTGAAAAGGATTGGATTATTAGGAGGAAAAAATAATTCCTCCTTTTATATATGTGAGAATTTGATAATCGGCAACCATAATATTTTTAGAGGTCGTAAGTTTATGCTTTTGCTAGTCTAGCAGAAATCATAAATCCTAGGACTATGCAAAGCAAACTTATAGTTATCTCTAAAAAAGATGAACAAGAAGGCAGCAAAACAAAGATTGAGCCACAGGTAAAGCCAATAATAGTAAAGAAAGTTTGGACATAAAATTTATCAAGAAAAAATTTAATAAGCTTCATAAAAACTAAGCATCCCAAAACTAGCCCAATCCCAAGAGGAATAATAATTGGCATAAACAAAGTGGAAATAGAATAAAGGTAAGTTGAATATATGCCAAGTAGCATCAGAATGATAGTGCTACTAACCCCGGGAACCACAATCCCTATTGACATTAGAAAGCCACAAAGAATAAGATATGCAAAATTGGCATTTTCAACACTAAATGTAGAAAAATTCAAGGAATTTTCTAAGAACACACTACCAATGCCAATAACTAAGGCTACAAAAAAATAAATTAGATATTTGGGGCTAAATTTGTAAGTTGAATTAATATCTTTTACAAGAGCCAAAATGCTTGCTAAAATAAAACCAATAAAGATTGATTTTGTTTGGATTGGAAACTTATACAGGAAAAAATTCAACAAATTACTAAACAAAAAAACGCCAATTAAACCGCCAATTACAAGAGGTAATAGAAACTTTGCATTTTCTTTAGGTGCTTTAAAAAAATTTAAAATGCTGTTTAATAATTTATCATAAATTCCAAAGATAACACACAAAACTCCACTGCTAATGCCGGGAATAATTGCACCTGCACCAATAGTAATCCCTTTAAAACAACTAGTTAGAAAATGCATAATGAACCTCCAAATTCAAACTTTTTTGTATATAATAAATTATATTATTAAAGAATTCTTAATATGAAAGCAATAGTTACAATTTAAAATATTATGATAGATAATTTTTTGTACCTTGTTGTCGCAACCCATAATTCAACGAGTAAAGCGTAGGGTTGCTCCAATCGCACTCGCTTCCGCTCGTTTGGTCGCTACGCGGTACGGCAAAATTATCTATCATAATATTTAGGATATTTATTAACATAATGTAATAAATATTTATTGCAAAAATTTTACTCAAGCTGTTTTAATTAAGAGCAATATTTAATATAATGAGACAAGGAGGTACAAACTTATGTTGGAAGAAAAAGTACAAAATTACAAAAGCGAAATTATACAAAAAACACAAGGATTGATTCAGATTCCAAGTGTGTATTCAAAAACGAACAATCCACAGAAGCCTTTTGGCGAAAATATAAATACTGCACTAGAATATATGTTAAATTTAGGGAAAAAACTTGGATTCAAAACAAAGAATGTTGATGGATATTGTGGCTATATAGAGTTTGGGGAAGAGTCACAAGAAATGATTGGAATAATAGGTCATTTAGATGTGGTTCCCGCTGGCGATGGTTGGAATTTTCCGCCATTTAAAGGCGTAGTTTCAGATAATAAAATATTTGGAAGAGGAGCGGTAGATGATAAAGGTCCAGTGATAAGCTCGTTATATGCAATGAAAATAATAAAAGACAATTACAATATAAATAAAAGAGTGAGATTAATACTTGGGCTAGATGAAGAGCGAGATTGGAGATGCATACATTACTATAAAGCTCACGAAGAACCACCAGCAATAGGATTTAGCCCAGATGCAGATTTCCCTTGCATATATGCAGAAAAAGCAGTGCTAAGTTGCTCATTAAGCTATAATATTTCAAATATGTTGGAAGAAAAAATAAAAATTGTGGATATTGATTGTGAAAATAATCCATTAAATGTAGTACCAAAGAAATGTAGCTGTATATTAAAGATTGACTCCAAGCAGATAGAAATGGAAAAATTCATACAAAAGCTGAAAATAATAATAAACAATTTTGAAATAGATATTTATAAAATTGATGAAGAGACCATTAAACTAACATCTTATGGCGTTGCTGCTCATGCTGCACATCCAGACCTTGGAATCAATGCAATTTCAAGACTTTTAGTTGTATTAAATAAAATATTTGTGGAATATCAAATAAATATTCCAATATTAAACTTTTTTGAAAAATATATTAATACAGAATATACTGGTAAAAGCCTAGAAATAAATTGTGAAGATGAATCTGGAACATTAACATTAAATGTAGGTCAATTATTTTTGAAAGAAAATGTTATAGAAGTAGCTATGAACTTAAGAGTGCCAGTAAAAACAGAGCCTGAAACAATTTGCTCAAAAATTGAAAAAATTGCTAAAACAGAAGGAATAAAATTTAGCGAGATAGCTTGCAATCCTGCATTATATATCTCTAAAAAAGCATATCTTCCACAAACACTTTGTGAAATATTTAATGAAGAAACTAATTCAAACTTAGAGCCAATTGCTATAGGAGGGGCAACATTTGCAAGGGCATTTAAAAATTGCATATCATTTGGACCAAACTTCCCAAATGATAAAGATATGTGCCACCAAGTAGATGAATACATAGAAATTGATAAAATGCTTAAAGCGTGCTTTATGTATGCAAAAGCAATATTAAAATGGTCACTTTTGGAATAAACCAAAAGTGATTATAATAATATTTTGCATTAGAAAAAATGCAAAAATTAATATAAAAATCCCCGCCTTAGCCGTCAGAGGTCTTGAATTTTTAAGGACCTGTTCCTAAAAACAGGTGGGTGCCTACCTAAATACTCCTGGGCTTCTCACTATATACTGTGAGCTTGCACGCCATATCCAGAGATTGGCCCCTCTTAAATGTGTGTTGGTTCTAAAAATTCGGTCTATACGAACTACGCAGGGTAAATTAACAACATATTTAATTTTTTTTAGCTTATTTCCTTTGGTAATTGTATTTTAGCATATATGTTTTTAGATTACAAATTCAAATTATCTTATTGCATTTATAAATAAGCAAATTATATCGTTCAATCTCTCTTTTTCATGCTTAATCTCACTTAATTTTACTTTTTAAAATTTGATTTTTTTATCAATTTGTGCTACTATACCAACAACATTTTTATATAAATATTATTAATAATTTCATGCAAATTTATTCAAAAAAGCAAAAAAATCTGAAATTTAAAATATAAAAAGCGTTTGTTTCTTATATTTCTAATTTATTAAATTTATTTACACTCAATTTAAAAAGTAAAATAAAGTATATTAAATATATGATAATTGAATGCCACAAATTGACTCCACTAATGTCTGAAGTATTTCCAAACAAATAAATACTAAAATCCCAATTATTAGTTATAAAGAATCTAGTTATTACAGATAAACTTTCTACTTTTGACCATTCGGCTATTATTGTATCTCCTACCAAAAAAATAATTAAAGTTAAAATCATAGACATAGCAATATTTTTGTTAAAAGTTCCAATAAAAATGCAGAATATAATAACCATCATGTACATATTGAGTTTAGATAATCCTACAATTAAAATATAAGTAAGTAAGCTCATCGTAAATATTTGTCCATTGTTATAATTATAACCAATATAATCTAAATTATAGCTATCAAATCCGAAGATACATCCTCCAACAAAATATTGAATAATAACAATAAAAATCATGCTAACAATTATAGTAATAATACAGGCTATTATTTTAGATATTAAGATAGTTGTTCTTTTATGCGGTTTAGATAATAAACTTTTAATCGTTTTTTTATTGATTTCTTCTGTTATTATAGTAGAAGATATATATATTGCAATTATAATAATAATTAAATCAAAATGCTTAAAAGTTCTTATTAATGAAATTCTTGCGTCAATTTTATTATCATAAATTAAATTGTTTTCATTTGAGATGTCATATTCAATGTTATTTTCTATGGCATATTTACACAAACTCATTTTAGATTTATATTGATTTATATTGCTATCTATATAAGCTTGAGATTCTGCATTTGAGTTCAATTTAATTGACTGAAGATTATAATAATTAGTTTTATATTGCTCTAAATATTGGTTTTGTATATTGTAATCAAAATTTATATTGTTATTTAACCTCAATTGATATATATCTATTTCAAAGTTTATTTCTTCAATTTCGCTGGCTGAAAGATTTTCAGAACTTTTTCTTTCTTCCAAATTTTTAATTTTCAAATTAACGAAATTTTTCCAATTATTAGAGTTTAGAGATTCTATATATTCATTATATTTAATCTTTGAATCATTATATGTTTCCAGCGATATTTGAGAATTTAGATCAAATTCATAATCGTTAATATTATATAAATACATATTTATATCTAAATTATAATCTGTATAAACATTATTTACAACATGACCAGCAGATTCTTCTTTTAATGCGTATCTTTGCCAAGAACCTTCTTCGAATGTATTATATAATTTCCAAAAATCAATAGATGCTTTTTGTCTAATATAATCTTCCATATTGTCTTTCATATTTTCTAAAGCTGCTTCCATACCATCAATAGGAACGCTTTTTGTATTACTATTAAAGGATTCTATTGTGTTTTGGTCAGGATTCATGTTATTATAAACAACAATTACTATTGCTGATAAAATTAATAAAAAATATATACTTTTTCTTTTAAATATTTTTATCAATTCATTTTGGATTAATTTAATCAACTTTATTTTCACCTACCTTTTTAATAAAGGCTTCCTCTAATGTTAGTTTTGATGCATTTGTAAAGTTCTCAATTGTATCATCTGTGACGATTTTTCCATTTTTGATAACAATTATTCTATTACACAAGTTATCAATCTCAGTTAAGTTATGACTTGATATTAAAATTGCCATTCCTTGCTTTGATAAATTTTTTATTAAGTTTCTTATTTCAATTACTCCTTCAACATCTAGTCCATTTGTTGGCTCATCTAAAATTAATAATTCTGGTTTGTTAATAATTGCTTCTGCGATTCCTAATCTTTGCCTCATTCCTAAGGAATATGTCGAAACCTTGTCATTAATTTTTTTCTCTAATCCTACTATTTTTATGACTTCATTTATTTGCTCCTTAGAAATGTTTTTATAATTATTGGCAGTCATTTTTAGGTTGTCATATCCAGATAAATACATATATAAGTCTGGATTTTCAACTATAGAACCAACTTTTTCTATTGCACTTTCAAAATCTTTTTCAATATCAAATCCGTTTATTAAAACTTTACCTTCTGATAATTTCATTAATCCCAAAATTAATTTAATAGCAGTTGTTTTACCTGCACCATTAGGGCCAATAAAACCAACAACATCTCCTTTGTTTATTGAAAAAGAAATGTTTTCAACAATTATTTTTCCTTTTATTTGCTTTTTTAAATTATCACATTTTAATACTTCCATTAGAAAAATCCTTTCACTTAAATATTTTTAATATCTTTATTTTTAAATATAGTGATTAATAATAAAAATATTAATAATAAGCTTATAGTAGAGATGATTAAAGACTGTTTTATTAATATATCAGTAGTAAAAAGGTAGTTACTTATATCCCAGTTATAAATGAATAAATATTTCGTAACATTGTTAATTAAAGTCTTAAATGTTGATATAATATATATACCCAAAGAAATCAATATATCTAAAGCTATATTATTAGTAATAATACCAAACAATAGGCTTATACTGCTTAATAATAAATACATAAACATTTTCGATAAAATTATTAACAACATGTACTTAATTAAATTCATTGTTTCTATTGATTGTGTAAAACTGTTATATCTTATTGCTTCTAACGAGTAGCTGTTAAATCCAAACAGCAATCCCCCCAATAAGTATTGAAACAATATCATAAATATTATTACAAATATAATAATTAGTGTATTGGTTAAAATCTTAGATAATAAAATTTTAATCCTAGTATGTGGTTTTGTTAATAAATTTTTTATTGTACCATTGTGAAATTCTTCTGAAATAATTATACTTGATAAATATATAACAATAAAAATGATAACAATATCAAAATTATTAAATATTTGCATTAATAAAATCCTAGCATCTGCTGGTATTGGAGCATTATTGTTTTGAGAATTTAATAATATGTTATATTGGATTTTATTTTCAATTGCATATTTTTCTAAATGTACCCTTTCAACAATGTTTTCATAATCTTCATTAAGATTTAATTGATTATAATTCTCTAAAAAAAATGTGTCATTACTATAAGCTCTTTGATATTGCTTACCAATATCTATATCATTGAAAATCATAATTTTTTGAAATAAATTATAACCAACAATTATTAGAATTCCTATAGATAATAATATATATATGTTTTTTCTTTTAAATATTTTTATTAATTCATTTTCTATTAATTTTAGCATTTGAAAAATCCTTTTAACAATAATTTTAATTATTATATACAATTACATTTAGTTTTTCAATCTTTTTTATAAAAATAGGAGCATAAATACAATATGCTCCTACCGACAGGGGAATAAATCATTTTAATTAGTTACGAAACAAAATTGCAATAAAGCTTTTTGGCTTACAACCACTTAGCTGTAACATAAACAGTTGCATCTGAATTGTTATGTACAATCAGTTCATAATCTCAGGATGACGGAAGCGTAAGTGTCGAATCTCCGACATCATTAGTGCCCATCCACCAATTACCATCGGATTTCAAAGAGCCATTTTTAAAAAGCTCAATATCAACGCCACCGTTATTACCGGAAGACTGAGTTGTTACCATAATGGTCTTTGAAAAACCAATATAGCTACTAAGATGAGGCTATTAAAATTGCAGAAGAAAAAGAAGCGGAATTTTCTAACCTTGATATTTCTGATATAAATGCAGAATTAGCAATTAAAAAAATGAATCTATTTATTTTCTGCTTGGAAAATAATATTACTAATGATGATGGCAAATATCAAGTAGATGACATTTCAAGAAACGTCTGGGTAGTAAAAATTGAACATAATAAAAATTCTAAGCCTAAAGATGGAAACATATATACTGTTAAACAACAATACAATAAAGCTTATTATATAGATGCGACGACAGGTGAGGTTATAGGTGGGGAACAAATAGAATTTTAGATTATTAAGTAAAAAGCAGAAAAATTTTTCTGCTTTTTTTTTGAAAGCTGTGCGACAGGCATGTCGTTTAGCTAATCGGTGAAAGTCCGTAGTGGAGGTAGATATCGCTAACCACATAGAGAAACACAAGCTATCCATCGTGAGGTGGAAGTGGAGGAAGTGTGTATCAAAATCATGGCTCGATGTACAAAAACTTGATACTAAGGCTGTATAAGAGGGTAAGGCTACAGTTCAAGTCAAAGCCCAAAAGATATACGTAACCTTATGCAGTAAATCAAGCGAGTAAATGAGGAAAGTTAAACGACTTACCCTGTGAGGTCTTGTGAACATTAGAAATAATGGTCGAAAAAGGTTTATCACAAGAAGTCAGCAGATGTCATAGTAGAAAAATTTTTTTCGAAGGACTGAACAATTTGTAGTGTTTTCACTACCTAAAATTTAGTGATAGATAATAGTTAGAATGTGTTAATGAGGAGAGTATGAGCGTATCTCAAAGGGTTACTCAAAATCAATGATTTATCTATCTACGGAAAGGAAAAGAGGAAACAGATATGGAACTTTTAGAAGAAATACTTAACCCAAACAACTTAAACAAGGCATACAAAAAGGTAGTATCAAACAAAGGAGTAGCAGGAGTTGATGGAATAACAGTAGAAGAAGAATTTGATTATCTAAAAGAGAATAAAGACAGGATATTAAATCAAATAAGGAAAAGAAGATACAAGCCACAACCTGTGAAAAGAGTTCAAATACCAAAAGAGAATGGAAAGATGAGAAATCTGGGAATACCAACAGTAACAGACAGAATAATACAACAAGCAATAGTACAGGTAATAAGTCCAATATTTGAAAGACAATTTAATGATAACAGCTTTGGATTTAGACCAAATAGAAGTTGTGAACAAGCGGTAATAAGGGCATTAGAATATCTAAACAAAGGGTATGAGTGGATAGTAGACATAGACTTAGAAAGATTCTTTGATACAGTAAATCAAGATAGATTAATAACAATAATAGGAAAGACAATAAAAGATGGAGACGTAGTATCATTAATAAGAAAATATCTAAGTGCGGGAGTAATGGAAAGAGGAATAGTAAAAGCAACAGAAGTAGGAACACCACAAGGAGGAAACCTAAGTCCATTACTAAGCAATATAATGTTAA
>CALXJQ010000032.1 GCA_944388665.1 uncultured Clostridia bacterium | reverse complement strand
AATATGAAAAAACCTCTCAGAACAAAACATTAAACAATATAATAAATACATTCTGGGGAGACAAAAAGATGATAAAAACATTTCCTAACATAAAAATAGAAGATGCAAATCACAATGTAGTTTATTTAGATAAATACTTTCCAGAGATAAAACCATACTATATCAAATTATTCGATAAAAAATAAATGAACTTTAGGGACGTTCCTTAAAGTTCATTCCAGTTTTTCCTTTCACTTTAGGAATTTTCAGCCGTTTTCTCAAGTGAACTTTGGGGACACTCCTTATATACTCGAGATAGGAATGGAAGAGTAACGTATAGCGACCCTACATTTGGATAATAATTCTAAAGAGATTGATTTGAAGATTTGAAATGGAAAAATCTTCAAAAGTTTTCAAAAAACAATTGCAATCTAATAAAAAATGTGTTAGTATATTTATTGTGGTTTCAATTGATATTAGAATTTCGAAATATTTTATTCAAAATTTAATCTAAATAATTCTACAAAATAAAAAACATAATAAAGCTTTAGTCAGTTTAAATCATGGTCATTAATATGTTTAATTTGAATCAAAATTAATCTATTTAATAATTTCTTAGTCTAAGTCATTAGTAATTGTATTTAGTAAAAAATTCGAATTAAAAAGTGTAGTATTTATTTGATTTTACATCTAAAAAACAAGGAAAATTTCCAAAAATATTCCAAAGAGAAAAACAAAGAAAACAGGAGAAAAGAAAGCTAATAAAGAGAAAATATAGGTTATTTATTTGTAATAACAATTTGATTCTTATAGTAAAAAATGATAAAATAAGGAGGAAACGAATGAAAGAAAAATCAAACTTAAGATTAGAAAACAATCAAAAGAAAAAAATAAAAGTGCATGACAGTATATTTAAAGAGCTGTGTTAAATACATCAGCGAAAAAATGGGATGCAACAAGAACGATGGAACAAAATAAAAATAATTTGTATAGATTCCCAACTTTAAATTATCCCAAATATAACGTGATAGATATAAATGATTATACAATAGACGAATTAATAGAAAAAAGAACAGGCATAGGCTTGTCAATGGCATTTGAAAAGGCAAGAACAAAAGAAGAATGTTTATACATACTAAAAAAATTAAAAGACAAAAATGTAAATCAAAAAGAAATAAGAGCAATAAGGTTAATGGCAGAATATATTGATGAAGTAATGATAGGAAAAACAAACAGTCTAACAAAAGACGATATAGAAGAAGTTAAAAAGATAATGAAAGAAATAATTAAAGGAGAAGGTGATTTAATGTCAAATTTTGAAAAATTGCTATTAAAAATAGCAAAGGAAAATGAAAAAGCAATGGAGGAAGGCAAAATAGAAGGAAGAAAAGAGGGCAGAAAATTTGGAGAAGAAATAATAAAAGCATTATTTAAGAATAATATGTCAGCAGAAGAAATATCACAAAAAACTGGCATAGAATTAGCAGAGATACTAAAAATAGTAAATTGTTAGTATTAATTATTCGATTGATGTAACAAAAACCAAGAACATCTAAAAAAATTTGTAAAAAATGTAGAAAATTTTGTAAATATATGTTACAATATGTGTATGCAAAAGAGTAGAAAGTAAAGTCTACTCTTTATTTTTTTTAAAAGATTTTTTGAGAGGTTTATAAGGATGGAAATAACTGAAACATTATCAAAACAAATAAAAGAAGTGTCATATTTAACTGCTGATAATACCAAAAGATATAGGCCTATTTTAAGGTTTTTCTATGAAGAGTATGAAAAGATAAATTATATGTTATATAAAGAAGATGTGTGGAACTGCTTGAAGGATAAGCCAAACTTTGAAAATTATACACTAGAGATGTGTGAAAGTGATTTGACAGCATTGGTTAATTGGGGAAATTTAACGGCATTACAAGATACGAATAATGTTTCAACTGTTGAAGAGTTTAAGCATAGGAAGTTTAGATATCAGCTAACGGAATATGCTGTAGAGGTAGAGAGGTTAGTAATTAGACTAGAAAATTTACATATTGAAGGTGCTTCATTAGAGCCAAAATTGATAGAAAGAATAAAAGAAGAAATTCAAAGTATTGAAAAGACTAGCCTAAAAGATGAATCTGATGTGATTAGTTTGTGGGAAAACTTAAATAGTGATTTTAAAAGATTGAATCAAGATTATCAGGATTATATAAAAACTTTTTATAATGTCAGATTAGAGGAAGTTGCAAAATCAAAACAATTTATTGTCTATAAAAATGATTTAGTAAGATATTTAAGAGAGTTTATTAAATTGTTGCAAGACAATTCTTATGCAATAGAAGCAAAATTGAAAACTTTAAGTGAAGATACACAAGAAATGTTTTTAGAAAAAGTATATCTTGGTCAAAAAAAGAGAGTTAGGATAGATAAGCTAGATGAAGAGATTGATGAACAGGAATTGAAAGACAGGAATAAAGAAAAATGGGAAAATATTAAAAAGTGGTTTATAGGTACAAGTATAAGGGCAAGTGAAGTAGAAAAAATAAATGAAAAAACTACAGAAATAATAAGAAAGATTACAAGGGTTGCAAATCAAATAGCAGAAGCAAAAGGAAATGTTAGTAGTAAGAAAGCAGAATATAAAAAGATATGTGAGATGTTTGCAAGGGTAAAAGATATGGAAGAAGCACATAAATTATCAAGCTTAGTTTTTGGGATGTTTAACACAAGGCATATTAAGGGAAATTATGTTAGAGAGACAGATAATATAAATAGTAGTCTACTAGATGAAGTTTCTAATGAATATGAGGTTAAGCCACGAATAAGAGAATATAGGGAGAAGCAAAACAAAGTTGCCATCGTTGATAAAACAAAAGAGAAGCAAGAGCAAATACAAAAGTATTTTCAACGAATTGAGGAAGAAAGAAAAGAGCTAGAAAAATATATTAAAGATGGCAAAATCGATATCAAATCATTGCCAGTAATAAAAAGCAATTTTAGAAAGACGTTATTAAAATGGATAAGTAAAGCAGGGCAAATGCAAAATCATGAAATTGTAATAGAAGATGGAAGGAGAATCAAGTTAATATATCCTCAAAATAAGGAAAGGTGCACACTAAAATGTGAGGATGGGAACTTAGAAATGCCAGCTTTTGAGTTGAGTTTTATTGAAAATAAAATATAACTATAAAGTTTAAGGATTAACTTTAAATCCTAATATATAAATAAGGAGAGACAAATTTGACGACTTTTGAAAAATTATTGGAAAATTATTGGTTTGTAAAAGATATTAATCCAGACAATTATAATTTAGTAAAACAGGATTTGACAGACGAAATACAAGACTTTATTAAAAACAAATTGGGATACAAATTAATAGTAAATCCATATTTAATAAAAATGGAAAAAGTGCCAGGTAAACCACAAGAATTTATGGGTATTCAAGAATTTGATACGAAATTAGAATATGTATTTTTGTGCTTGATTTTAATCTATTTAGAAGAAAAAACAAGAGGAGAACAGTTTATTTTATCTGGGCTAATAGATTATATACAAAATATTGTAGCAGAGATAGATATAAATGATATTAAAATTGATTTTACAATCTATTCTCAAAGGAAATCTATGGTTAAAGTATTGAAATTTATTAAAGAAATGGGATTCATAAAAATTTATGATGGTGATGAAAATAAATTTGCAGAAAATATAGAAAATGATGTGTTATATGAGGTAACTGGAATATCAAAATATTTTATGCGCAATTTTTCAAGCAATATTACAGATTGTAATTTATATGCAGATATTTATGAAAAAGAGCAACTTGGCTTAGAACAAGACAAAGGAAAAGAGAGAAGACAAAGAGTATATAGAAGGCTGTTTACAGAAAATGTGGTTTATAAAGAAGGTGAAAATGATCAAGATTATAATTACATAAAAAATTATAGAAATGTAATAAATCAAGATGTAGATAAAATGCTAGAATCAACATTAGAAGTACATAAAAATGGTGCCTATATTTTATTAACAGAAAATAAAAACTTTAAACACACTTTCCCTGAAAATAATGGCATATCAGATGTAGTACTGTTTGTAAATAAAGTTATTAAAGAGAAAACAAATTCGAAAGAATATCAAAGAGATATAAATGATCTAATAACAATATCTGAACTTCAATTAACTAAACTAGTAAGAGAAGTTAAAGAAAGATTTTCAAAAGGTTTTAGCAAAGAATATAGAGAACTACCAGAAGATAAACTAGTTTTAGAAATCGTAAAATATATGAAGCAATTTGATATGATTAGAGAAAACAAAGAAACGAAAGAATATATAATAATGCCAATTGTTTCAAAGATTATTGGTAAATATCCAAAAGATTTTAATTTGAATAACTAGGAATTAATATCCAAAAATTAATAATCTTTTATTAACTTTATTAATGAAAAAATTTACGTTATAAGGAGAAAAAATAAAGATGGTAGTAGAAAAAGAAGCAAATAGATGGGAAATAAAAAAAATAGGATTACTAAATTATTGGTGGTATGATGAAGAAGAGTTTGAATTTTCAGACGGAAGGCTTATTTTAAGGGGAACAAATGGCTCTGGGAAAAGTGTTACTATGCAGAGCTTTATTCCGCTTCTATTAGATGGAAATAAATCACCAGAGAGATTAGATCCATTTAATACAAGAGCAAGAAAAATAGAAGACTATATTTTAGGCTATGGAGATGATATCAAAGAAGAGAATACAAGTTACTTATATATGGAATTGTGTAAGAAAGAGACTAAAAATTACTTAACAATAGGAATGGGATTAAGAGCAAAGAAAAACCAAGGCGTTACTTTTTGGGGATTTATTATAAATGATGGAAGGCGTATTGGCAAAGATTTTTATTTATATAAGGATATGGGTAATAAAATTCCACTAACAAAAGCGGAATTGAAAAATAGGATAGGAGAAGGGGGACAAGTAGTTGATACAACAGCAGAATATGCTGCTCTTGTAAATAATAATATATTTGGGTTTGAGTCACCTTCAGAATATCAAGAATTTATAAAGTTGCTAATAGAAATACGTACGCCAAAGCTTTCAAAAGATGGTTTTAAGCCATCAATTATAACAGAAATAATGTCAAATAGTTTAAGGGGTCTATCTGATGAAGATTTAAAAGCAGTCTCAGAATCAATAGAAAATATGAACAAAACTAAAGAACAATTAGAGAATTTGCAAATTAATGATAAAGCTTTAAAGCAAATAATAAGTCCTTATGATAATTATAATAAGTGTATTTTGTATAATAAAGCTAAAAAATATGATGAAAAGCAAAAAAACTATACAAAAACTCAAAAAGAAGCATCAGAAATTATGGAGAAAATTGCATCAAATAAAAAAGCGCATGAAGAATTAAAATCCAGAAAGCAACAAGTAGAAAATGAGTATGAAATATATAAATATAAAGAAAAAGAATTAAGAGCAAATGAAATCTGGAAACAAAAAGAAGAGCAAATTGATATGGAAAAGCAGGTGCAAGAACTAGAAGAGGACTTAAAAACAAAAAATAATTTAGAAGAAAATAAAAAAACAGCCATTAGAAAAAAAGAAGATGAAGAAAAACAAACAAAAGAAAACATGGAAATAGAAAAAACAAACTTTCAAGATGTAAATAACGAAATGGAACAAATAGCAAGAAAAATAGATTATGATGAGTACTTCTTTAAAATGGACGAAATAAAATTGCAAGAAAAATATGATTATAAGCATTTTAAAGAAGACATAAAAAGGTATATAACAAAAATAGAAGAAGGAAAAAAAGCATTAGAAACGGAAAAAATAATATCAGATGAATATGAAAATGCTTTAGAAAATTTAGATAGAGAAAAAAGAGAAAAAACAAAGCAAGATGAATATACAAATAAGGCAAGAAATGAATTACAAGAAAATAAAGAAAACTTTATAGAAGAAATGTATAAATGGGAAAGGGAAAATGCACTTTTAAAATTGAACCAGGAAGAAATGAGCAATATATCTCAAAAAGTAAATAATTATGGAGAAGGAACAGAATATGGTGATATTGTGCTTGCTTTAAATGTGCCATACAACAACAAGACTCAAGAAATGCTAAATAGCAGAGCCTCAAAGTTAGCACAAAAGGATAATATCAAAAATCAAATACACGAAATAGAAGGAAAAATAGAAGAATGGAAAAATCAGAAAGAGCCAGAGCCAATTATAACTGAAAAAGTTAAAGAAAATAGAAAGAGATTAAGAGAAAAGAATATACCATTTATTGAATTATACAATGCAATAGATTTTAAAAATGATTTAGATGAGCAAGTAAAAAACAGAATAGAATCAGCGCTTTTAGATATGGGGATTTTAAATGCGCTAATAATACCAAAAGAATATATGGAAAGAATAAAGCAGATTGATATTGATTTTGTTGATAAATATTTGTATGAAAGCCCAGTAGAATTTAATTATGATTTATCACACCTATTAAATGTAAAATTGCCACAAAACTCAAGCATCAAAGAAGAGACTGTATATAATGTGCTAAAAAGCATTATGATAGAAGATAAAACTGCAAGCACTTATGTAAATGAAAAAGGCGAATATAAAATAGGAATATTAAAAGGAATTGCAGATAAAGAAGAAAAAGCAAAATTTATTGGAATTGAAGCAAGAAAAGAATATAAGCAAAAACAGATTCAACTTCTTGAAGAAGAAAAGTTGAATTTGCAAATTGCAGAGGAAAACTTGGAAAAAGAAATAGGGCAAATAGATGAAGCGATTAACAAGATAAATGAGGAATATAATAAATTCCCTAAAAAAGAAAAAATCGAAAAAGCATATAATAATTTAAGAATAAATATAAACAAATTAGAGGCAATAAAACAAAATATAACAAAATTAGAAGATATTTTGGCAGAAAAATTTGAAAAATTAAAGCAGGCAAAAGAAGAGGTAAAGATAAAAACTGCAAAATTACCATTTGCTCTAACATTAGAAGCTTTTACAGAGAATTTAGCGAGCGCAAATGAGCTAAAAGATTTAATTTATGATATGGAAAAATATCATAATAATTATATAAATGAATATGAAAAAATACTAGTTGTTCAAGAAACATTAGAAAATTTAAGATATGATTTAGATGATGTATTATATCAAAAAGGAAAAATTACAGTAAAAATAAAAACTCTAAAAGGAAAGATAGAAACTATAAAGCAGATGGCAGAAGTATCAGATTTGGAAAAACAGATGGAAGAGTGTTTAGAAAAATTAGATAAATTGCCAAAAGAAAATGAAAAGTTAGCTGGGGATATTGCCAAAGTAGAAGCGGAAATTCAAAAATTAGAAGAAAATGAATTAACTATAAATAGTAAATTAAATAGTTTGCAAAAACAAACAGAAGTCGCAAAAGAAATATTAAAGCAAGAATTAGATTTAAAATATGTAGTACCAGAATATGAAGAAATAAATAAAGTGACAAGAAAAATTTTAGAAGATTATTCATATTTTGATAAAGAGTCTAAAAGTATATCAAACTATTTTGAAAATTTAATTGAAAAATACAGAGAAAATAGTGAAAAACTTTTGGATTACAATATAGAAATAGGGAACATATTTGTAAAAGAATTAGAAGATGAAGAAGATGAGATTAGAGAAATTGAAAAGACACGAACTAGAAGTGACGTTACTTGCTTTGTAAATGGCAGAAGGATTAACCTAAATGATTTAAAAAAATATATAGAAGAAACAATAGAAGAAACAAAAAATTTGGTTGATGATGAAGATAGGCACTTATTTGAAGAAATTTTAATAGGTGCAGTAGGAAGAAAAATAAGAGAAAGAATCTACTCTGCAAAGGCATGGGTAGAATCCATGAATAAATTAATGAAAAGCTTAAACACATCAAGTGGATTGTCATTCAGCCTAAATTGGAAGCCAAAACTTGCAGTCGATGAGAATGAAATAGATACTAAAGAAATTGTGGATATATTAAATTCTGATGCAGGATTACTAAAGCAATCAGACATCAAGAAAGTTGCCACACATTTTAGAACTAAATTTGCAAAAGCGGAAAAAGAATTCACGGAAAAAGGAGCGATAGTACCATTTTACAATATTATCAAGGAAACATTGGATTATAGAAAATGGTTTGAGTTTCAATTTATGTACAAAAAATCAGGAGAGCAATCAAAAGAATTGACAAATAATGCGTTTTTCAGACTAAGTGGTGGAGAAAAAGCAATGGCAATGTATATTCCACTATTTGCATCAGTATGTGCAAGGTACCAAAGTGCAAGGAAGGATTGCTTACGAATAATATCATTAGATGAGGCTTTTGCAGGGGTCGATGATAATAATATTAGAGATATGTTTAGAATTTTAACAGAACTAAATCTTGAGTATATAATAAATTCACAAGTGCTTTGGGGAGAATATGATACAGTTCCAAGCTTATCAATATGCGAACTTATAAGTGATGTAAATAGAAAAGTAGTTTCTGTTATGAGATATCATTGGAATGGCAAAAAACGCGAATTGATAATGGGTGCGTAATACTGTGAAATGATTTATAACAAATTTGATTATTATTGAAAGGGTAAAAAATGGAAGTATTAGAAGAAGCTGTACAGTATTTCAAAAATAATAATGGATATTTGCGATTATTAAAGGGATTGAAAAATAAATATATATCTTATGGAGAAATAAAAGGCAATGTAGTAATCTCAAATCCAACTGATGAAGAAAAACAAGCATTATCAGGATTAATGAAAAGAGATTATTCAAGAAATAAAACAATAAATATAAATATAGCTAAACTTCAAAAACAATTGCAAACAACAAGATTTTCCGGAATAGATTTGAAAGATTTCATTAATGCATATTTTAATGAAGAAATAGTCTCAAAAAAAGATAACAAAATAAAATATCAAGAAGAATTAGATATGTTTTTTGAAAAGATTTTAAGGCAAAACGAAGGAAAATATGTATATAAATATTTGAAAAAAATATTAGAAAACAAAAATAATATATATTATAATTTAAAAAAGTATTATAACAAAGAAAAAGATTTACTGGGAAAAGCACTAAACGAAGCCTGTGCTGGCATAAACAATTTGCCAGAAGAAAATATAAGAATACCAGTTTTTGCAAGCAATACAATAAACAATCCACATGGATATGATAAAAAAACTTTATGCGGAAAAATATTCATAATGCTATTGAGTTATATAAATGGTGTTCCTGTACCAAAAGACAGTGAAAATTTGGCAGAATTATATTACAATAATCATTTATTAGTAGATGATGTTTCAAACATGGTATTGTGCAAGAATATCACGGGATTTATAGATTCTAGTGTCAAAAATATAAATATTAATAAAAGATTATTATATGTAGAACATAAAGGGTTACAAGGATTCAAAGAATATAACGAGCCCATATATTTAACAATATACAATTTATCTAATATATCTTCTTTAAAAAAAGATAAATATCAAAAAGTATTAATAACAGAAAACCCAGCAGTATTTATGGAAATAACAGAAAAGTGCAAGAAAAAAGACTTCAAGCTAATCTGCACTTATGGCCAAGTAAAACTCGCTGGCATCATACTTTTAGACTTGCTTACAAAAGCAGGTTATAAACTATATTATTCAGGAGACATAGACCCAGAAGGAATTCAAATAGCAGACAAGCTAAAGCAAAGATACGGAAAAAACTTGGAATTTATAGGATTTGATGTAAAAACATATTTAAAGAATATATCAAAAATAAATATATCTGAAATGAGAATAAAAAAATTAAAACAAATAAAAAGCAAGGAATTATTAGAGGTTTGTAAATATGTTGCAAAAAATAGAAAAGCTGCTTATGAAGAAGAAAACATTGAAAATTTAATTACATTTCTAAATGAACTTTAGGGACGTTCCTTAAAGTTCATTCTTGCTTTTTCTTTTGTTTTAGGCATTTTTAGCACTTTTCTCAAGTGAACTTTGGGGACGTTCTTTAAAGTTCATTTTTTTAATAATAATAACAAGATAATATGATAAATAATTTTGAAGTACCGCGTAGCGACCAAACGAGCGTAGCGAGTGCGATTGGAGCAACCTCTCTTTATTATCGTTGATTTTTGAGGTTGCGACAACAAGGTACAAAAAATTAGTTATCATATTATCTTGCAAAGATTCAAAACAATTTATGAACTTTAAAGAACGTCCCCAAAGTTCATATTGGCAATTTAATAAAAAAGTGATATTATATAAGTGATATTATATACATATTAAAAATATGTGAAAATGCGTAAAAATTATGCAGGGAGGTTACTTATGATAAAAAGAGAGGAAAATCCGGAATTCTTAAATTCGTTTTTGGACTATTCTATTACGATTTTAAATAAATCGCCTAATAGCGTAAAGGAATATAATTACGATTTGATGATGTTTTTGAGGTTTATTAAGATACATTTTAATTTAACTGAAGAAAATGAGCTTAAGAATATTAAGATTAATGATATGACAATTGACACTGTCAAGAGGATTACACTTGATGATATTCATGCGTTTTTAGCTTATATGGCTGCTGAGTTTCACAGCAAAGCTACGACTAGGGCAAGAAAGGTTTCGACGATAAGGATATTTTTTAATTATTTGACTCGTAAGGCACATCTGCTAGATGAGAACCCTGCTCAAGATTTGGAGACTCCAAAGCTTGAAAAGAGACTGCCAAAGTATCTTTCGCTTGATGATAGCAGGAAGCTTTTGGACGTGACTGAAAATGAGGATAATCGCAATGAAGCGCGAGATTATGCTATTATTACTTTATTTTTAAATTGCGGTATGCGTTTGTCTGAGTTGGTCGGAATTAATATTTCTGATGTTGATTTTAGTGAATATAAACTTAATGTTGTTGGAAAAGGAAATAAAGAAAGGACAATTTATTTGAACAAGGCTTGTGTAAAGGCAATCACAGATTATTTAAATGTTAGACCAAAAAATGTTAAACATGACAAGAAAAATTCTGATAAAGCTTTGTTTATAAGTGAAAGAAAAACTCGCATTAGCAATAGAACAGTTGAAAGTATCGTAGATAAGCAGTTAAAGGCTGCTGGCTTAGATAGCAGAAAATATTCTGTGCATAAGTTAAGGCACACTGCTGCAACTTTAATGTACCAATATGGCCAAGTAGATATACGTGCACTTCAAGAGATATTGGGCCATGAAAGTATTGCAACAACTGAGATTTATACACATGTTAGCAATGATCAAGCTAGAGACGCAATAGAGAGAAATCCATTGAGTACATATCATACATAAAAAATTGCCACTAGGGACGTACCTTTTTGGCAAAAAATTGCCAAAGTGCTACGTCCCTAGTGGTAAAAATTATAAGGAAAGTGATGAATTTGAACAATAAGAAGCCTAAGCACGCTGCAAAAAATAGTGGCCGTGCCTATAAGAATAATAAAAATATTAAGAAAAGTTCAAAGAAGAACTACAATTATAATGACGATGAGGATTTTGTTCCAAAGGCTTTTCAAAAGGATAAGGCTGCTGCGAAAAGTCAGGGTAAGAAGAATAAAAAGCATTCTAAGTTTAAAAAGTTTATACTTATTGTTGTTGTAGTTGCTATTGTAGTTGTAGGCATTTTTCTTGGTATTTCGGCAAATACATGGAAAAATCTTGCTGAAGATATGCTTACAAATGAGAATTCTATTGTGCTAGATACTGATGGCAATGAAATAGCTAAAATTGGAAGTGAAAGAAAGAATGAAAAGATAAGTTTGCAAGATATGCCAGATAATTTGAAAAATGCTTATGTTGCGATAGAGGATGAGCGATTTTATAAGCATCATGGTGTTGATATTAAAAGGACAGGTGCAGCTATTTTCAATTATGTGATTCATTTTGGGTCATCGTCTTATGGAGGAAGTACTATTACACAGCAACTTGTAAAGAATTTAACTGGAGATTCAACAGATAGTATAACTAGAAAGGTAAAGGAATGGTGGAAAGCGAGTGTATTGGAAACGGCGCTTTCTAAAGATGAGATTTTAGAAGGATATTTGAATTTGATTTATGTTGGGCCAAACATGTACGGAGTTGAGACTGGTGCAGAGTATTATTTTAGTAAGTCTGCAAAAGATTTGACGCTTGAAGAATGTGCATTTTTGGCAGGAATTAATAATTCGCCAAATTCTTATAACCCATTCGATGGGAAGGATAATTCTGAAAAAATAAATAATAGAACGAAAACTGTGCTTGGTAAAATGTTAGAATTGGGATATATCAACCAAAGTGATTACGATGCCGCTTCTACAGCCGTAGATAATGGACTAAATTTCAAAGAAGGGGAAATCCCTTCAACTGATGCTGTGTACTCATATCACACAGATGCATTAATTACAGAAGTTGAAAATGATTTGGCTGAGAAATATAATATTTCAAAAACTTTTGCAACTAATTATTTGAATTTAGCTGGTTTAACTATTAGTAGTACGCAGGATTCTGATGCTCAAGCTACAACAGAAGCTGAATTTGAAAAGAGCAAATATAGTTTACCATCAAAAAATGGCGGAAATTCTTCACAAGCAGCGATGGTCATCATCGATCAAAAGACTGGTTATGTTGTAAGCTGTGTTGGTGGGCTTGGTGAGAAAACTACTGCTCGTTCATTAAATAGAGCAACACAAAGTGTAAGGCAAACAGGCTCTTCAATTAAGCCTCTAGCTGTTTTAGCGCCAGCAATAGATAAAAAATTGATTACAGCGTCTTCTATATTTGACGATACTGAACAGGATTTTGCGGATGGATATCATCCAACTGATTATAATAAGCCACTTGGAAAGATAACAGTTAGAAGGGCTGTAGAGTCATCTCAGAATATACCATTCGTAGAAATTATGCAACAATTGAAGCCAGAGAATTCTATAAAGTATTTGGAGAAGATGGGAATTACTACACTTACTGAAGAAGACAATACTTTAGTTTTAGCACTTGGAGGCTTGCAGAAAGGAATAAGCCCACTTGAAATGGCCGGAGCTTATGCAACAATTGCTAATGATGGCGTATATATCGAGCCAGTATTTTACAGCAAAATTCAAGATAAGGAAGGAAAAATAATATATGAACCTAAACAGGAAACTCATAGAGTATTTTCTAAAGAAGTTGCTTATATTTTAAAAAGCTTGCTAACCCAACCGGTTGTAGGTAGCAATGGAACTGCAACATACTGTAAAATTTCAGGTGTTGATGTGGCTGCTAAAACTGGAACTACAGATGAAAATTATGATAGATGGCTTTGCGGCTTCACACCTTATTATACTGCTGTTACTTGGTACGGTTATGATCAAAACGAGACAATTGAATATAATAACAGAAACCCAGCAGGTCTTTTGTGGGCAAACGTAATGTCTCGAGTTCACACAGGCTTACAGAGTGCAAAATTTGAAAAACCTAACACGGTAAGCAGTAGAGAGGTCTGCTCTGAAACAGGTATGCTTGCAAGAAGTGGATGTCCTAATACATACACAGAATACTTTTTACCATCTACAATACCGGACCTTTGCAACGAACATACAGGAGATGCAATAAATAATAATAATACAAATGAGAATAGTGGATTAAATGACAAAGTACATGAAATCATACAAGGTATCACAAATGACATAGATGCAGAAGACCCTCAAGAGAAAAACAGGGAAAACGAAAATGTAAGTAACATAACCACTACGCCAGAGAACTCATCACAATCAAACTCAACTCCAGACAAGGAAGAGGAAAACTATAATGATGATGACAATGGCTATAGCAATCAAATAGAAAATGAGAATAGAAATACTAATGCAAACACAAATACTAATATTAATACTAATACTAATACCAATACAAGCACAAGCACAAATACAAGTACTAACACAACAAACACAAACACAAACACCAATACAAATACTAATACTAATACAAGTGCAACATCATCTAATAGAAACCAAACATCATCAAATGAAATCTAAAAATTGCCAAAAAGGTACGTCCCCAGTGGCAAAAAATTGCCAGAAGGGACGTAGCTAAGTGGCAAAAAAATTATAGGAGGAGGAAGATTAATGCATCAATCATCTCTATTTGAAAACCATACAAATGAACCTTTAGCTTCAAGAATGAGACCAACAAAGTTGAGTGAGGTTGTTGGCCAAACTCATTTGATAGGCGAAAATAAGATTTTAAGAAAAATAATTGAAAGTGATAATATTCCTTCAATGATATTTTGGGGGCCTCCAGGAGTTGGAAAAACGACTCTGGCTCGTGTTATTGCAAATGAAACGAAATCTGAGTTTATTACTTTTTCTGCGGTAACTTCTGGAATTAAAGAAATAAAAAAGGTAATGGAAGATGCTGAAGCTAATAAGAGAATGGGGATAAATACGATTGTGTTCGTTGATGAGATTCATCGCTTTAATAAGGCTCAGCAAGACGCTTTTTTGCCTTTTGTAGAAAAAGGATCTATTGTTTTAATAGGGGCTACGACTGAAAATCCATCTTTCGAAATTAATAATGCTTTACTTTCTAGGTGTAGAGTATTTGTATTAAAAGAATTGTCTAGTGAAGATATTTTAGTATTATTAAAGAGAGCTTTACAAGATGAAAGGGGCTTTGGCAATGAGAAGATTGATATTTCTGAAGAAGATTTGAAAGTAATAGCTAATTTCGCAAATGGTGATGCTAGGTCAGCACTAACTACTTTGGATATGATAATTACTAATGGAGAAATGGGTAAAGATGGTACTATTAAAGTGACTAAGGATGCAATTGAAGATTGCTTGACGAAAAAGACTCTATTATATGATAAAAATGGTGAAGAGCATTATAATATAATTTCTGCCCTTCATAAATCAATGAGAAATAGTGACCCAGATGCAGCAGTTTATTGGCTTGCTAGAATGTTAGAAGCTGGAGAAGACCCAATTTATATTGCAAGAAGAATTACAAGATTTGCTTCTGAAGACATAGGCTTAGCAGACACAAATGCATTAAATGTTGCAATTAATGTATATCATGCTTGTCATTTTATCGGAATGCCTGAGTGTAATGTACATTTAGCAGAGGCTGTGATATATATGTCATTAGCACCAAAATCTAATGCTTGTGATGTTGCTTATATGCTTGCAAGTAAAGATGCTAAAAATACAATTGCAGAACCAGTACCATTAGTAATTAGAAATGCCCCTACCAAATTAATGAAAGACCTAAATTACGGAAAAGGGTATCAGTATGCTCATGACACTAAAGATAAGCTAACGACTATGGAATGTATGCCACCATCTTTAGTAGGAAAAACTTACTATAGACCAGGAACACAAGGAAATGAAGTACGTTTCAAACAACGATTAGAACAAATAAAAGAGTGGAAAAAAGAGCATAAATAAAATGAATCTAATAATAAAAAATATATTATAAACAATGTAAATGCAGAAGATGTAGACGAAATGGAGGCTAGTATCATGCAAAAAATATTAATAGTAGAAGATGATAAGAAGATTAGAAAAGAATTAGAAGAATTTTTGAATAAACACGGATTTTTAGCAAAAGGATTAGAAAAATTTGATAATACGATTCAAGATATATTAGATGAAAATGCAGATTTGGTA